>NZ_KV814414.1:0-203 GCF_001813925.1 Corynebacterium sp. HMSC072D12 | reverse complement strand
GGTGACGGCATCAAGGATGGTGACGAGGACGCCGACGGCGACGGTAAGACCAACGCTGAGGAGTCTGATCCGACTAAGGACGAGTCCAAGGATTCTGACGGTGACGGTATTCCGGACATCATCGATAAGGATGATGAGGATGGCCCGAAGGGTGACAAGGACGGCGACGGCATCATCAATGAAGAGGACCCGGATGCTGATGG
>NZ_KV814413.1:0-233 GCF_001813925.1 Corynebacterium sp. HMSC072D12 | reverse complement strand
GATGTTCCGGTTACGGTGACTTACCCGGACGAGACCACCGATGAGGTGAAGGCGAACTTCAAGCTGGATACCGATAATGACGGTAAGCCTGACACCGAGGACGAGGATGACGATGGTGACGGCATCCCGGATAAGGAAGAGAAGGACAAGGGCTCTAACCCGAAGGATAAGGGTTCGATTCCGGCAACTCCGATCGAGCCGGGTAACCCCACCAATGCCGCAACCTTCGAGCC
>NZ_KV814412.1:0-141300 GCF_001813925.1 Corynebacterium sp. HMSC072D12 | reverse complement strand
AAATCCACACAAAATGTCCCTTAAGCCCACAAAATGTCCCTTAAGCCGGCAAAGCTAAAGGGCGCTCACCATGTGAGCGCCCTGTGGAGCATAGGGGAATCGAACCCCTGACCTTTGCATTGCGAACGCAACGCTCTACCAACTGAGCTAATGCCCCAATACCTGTAGAGCGTACTCCTCCCAGTAGAAGCAGCGAAATCACCCCCTGGACGGGTCTAGCAAAACCTCAGGAGTTAACTTCTTTCACTCTAGTTGCGTGTCACTAGGGATAATCCACCTTCACTGGGCAGACAATAAGGGGTCTGAAAAAGTCTGTGGAAGGTTGTCATGCGCCGAAAAAGTGTTCTTGTTCGCTCCCTCATCGCCCTTGCGGCAGCCACGGCCCTGCCTGGCACCGCTACTGCGGCAGCGGAGTTTCCCGCACTCCCCCAACTCCCCGACGTCCAGAAGGACATTCAACGACTAGAACAGGACGCCTACGATGCTCTTCCCAAGGAGCTTCAGAGCAGCCCAGTCTTTGCAGGCTCCTCGCGTCCGGCTGGGAAGCCCGCGCCGACCGGCAAACAGCAGTCGCAGTCGGTTGCTGATGCCACCTGTTCCAATTGCGTGGCCATCACCTATGACGATGGCCCCGGCGAATTGACCGCTCAGCTCCTCGACACCCTGAAGGCCAAGGACGCTCACGCCAGCTTCATGGTCTTGGCTCCCAATGCCACGGCACACCCGGAACTGCTGCGCCGCATGAAGGCTGAGGGCCACACCGTGGGAAACCACACCGCATCCCACCGCGAGCTCAACAAGCTCTCCCCCAGCGACGTGGACGGCGAAATCAAGGCCGGGGCTGCCGCCATCAAGGCAGCAACGGGTGAGAACCCTCGCTGGATGCGTCCCCCGTACGGTGCCACCAACGGCACCGTGGAGGCCGCTGCGAAGGCTAATGGCCAGGCACAGGCCCTGTGGTCCGTCGACACCGTGGATTGGAAGGACCGCAATTCTGAGCACGTCTGCGAGGCCGCAGTCAACGGCGCACAGGCCGGCTCCATCGTCCTCATGCACGACATCCACACCACGACCGTAGGAGCCGCAGACTGCGTCATCGACGGACTGCGCGCAAAGGGCCTCGAACCTGTAAGCCTCGACCGCCTCATCCCCAATCCCCAGGCGGGAAGGCAGTACCTCACGCGCTAGCGCACAGCGGCCCGTGGTGGGACCAAACTAAAGGCACCTTATGCAGATTCCACATCCATTCACCTGGGGTTTTCATGATTCAGCGCTGCAAATGGTGCCTTTAGTTTGGTCCCTTACCCCATTGCGGTGCCTTGCCCTTTCCTTGAGCATCCCTCCCTCTTTCCTTGAAATATCTTTCCCCTGTCTGAATACTCCGCTTTTCGAACTCTCCTTGTCCCTTGAAGAATTCCTCCACTCTCTCAACGAGCCATTCTTGTTCGTCGGCACCATGCCGGGCATCATTTCAGGTCTAAGTGTCACTGCTGCTCTATGGGTGCTCGACTTCCTCAAGCACCCCGCTTAATTCTCTCCTACGTCAGTGGCAACCGCGCGGTATTGAGATGCCAGGGCTTCCGGCCAGTGAATATCGGCGGGTCTTTTATCTTGTATGAAGGGTCATATCTCTTCCATCCCGATGGATTTCGACGTAGAGATACAGGCCTGTACGTCAAGCCGCTTTCTCACATAGTGCAGTGAAATTACATGTCCACAGCGCAACGTAGCTGCACATGAAATAGGCAGTGTAGTGGCGGTATGCTGGGAACATGATCGCCAGCACTGCTCTACTGGATGACTGAGGTGTCCTTGGGCGGGCTCACGCAGCAAAAAAATATAGCGCTGGGTGTTGTTTCCAGCGCTATATTTTTCGCACAAACGAGCCTTGTGTTGATGTTTACTTCAACACTGGTGTGAGGACTGCAAGGCCGCTCGAAGGAACTCGTGTTTGGTCATTCGAAGGGTCGTAAGCAGAGAACGTAATTCGAACCATGCCTCCGCCACGCACATCAAAATTGCGCGCGACTATCTCACCGTTCTTGACAGAAAATTCGCCAAGGAGCTGCCCATCACGCGTAATCCTGACTTTGCCAATTCCGCCGGAGTTCGGGATAGTATCGACCCAAGCTGCCTTGAGGTTTAGCGTTCTCGCGGTTTCTGCTACTCGGTATTCCTTGAAAGAGAATTGAGAACGACCTTGACCATCAGTGGATAGGATTGACTTTTCGTATTCCTTCCCGTTCACGGTCACTCCCACCCCCGACTTAACCTTCCTATCGTGGTGATTTGAGGGGTCATCGGTTAGATACTTCGATCCAGTAGTCCCTGGCTGCGTAGCACCTCCTTGCGAGTCATTCGCTCCAGGGTTCCCGCTGGAACCTCCGTCAAGACCACCAGCGATGACACCAATTGCAGTTGCAATCGCAACAATAACGCTGACTGCCGCGGGGATAAGTCGTTGGAAGTCTTTCAGCATTTGAGTTAACTGATTGAGATTAGGCATGAGGGATCTTCCTTTCGGACAGAATGAGAGAATCAATGACGTCCTCATCTAAACATGAATGTTCACGTTTCGTTATACAATGCGGGGAATAGTCCGGGATATCGCTGTGATTTGGTTGAAAAAAGTTACCCCGCAGGTTTCGCAGCGGGATTTTGTGTTAAAATGCAAGCTTTTCGCTGTCGACGACAACGCTAGCAACAGCATCGTCATCACGGCGTACACCGCGTGCTTCGCTCTCAGCCCCTCACCCGGCTTAAGGGATATTTCGTGTGGATAGATCGATGTGGATTCCCGGAACAGTCTGGGATAATTCGAACACCCACATCGACAACGAATGGAACCCCAGCTTAGGCATAAGAAAAGGCTGGGCCGGACGCTCCTAAATCCACACGAAATGTCCCTTAAGCCCTTGATCTTGATTAAGCCTAGTTGAACCCACCGAATGCGAAAGGCGCCCAGCGTTTCCGCCGGGCGCCTTCCACTTATGCTGTGGAGCATAGGAGAATCGAACTCCTGACCTTCTGCTTGCAAAGCAGACGCTCTACCAATTGAGCTAATGCCCCATTGTTCCGTGGTGGGCCTAGCTGGAATCGAACCAGCGACCTCATCGTTATCAGCGATGCGCTCTAACCGACTGAGCTATAGGCCCTTGACCGGAACGAGTAGTAACTCTACATAGGACCGGCGATCTATTACAAATCGCCAGGTCATATGTAGTTTTTCGCGGTGATATTCTCTAGTTAATCGGTTCGTCTTGCAGTCGAATCTTGAATCCACCGAAGACGTCCACGATGGCGTTGTAGATCACAGCCATAATGGGCGCCAGGATGGTCATCAGCACAGCAATGATGGCACCAAACAGTGCGGCCGCAGAGACGACCAATCCGAAGGAGACCTCAAAGCCGCCGCCGACACCGCCGACGAGGCTATTGAAAGAATCCCAGATGCCTGCCTGGTCAAGGCCGACGTACAACAAGCACACGGCGATGAGCCAGGCCACGAGGCCGACGAGGGACATGGCCAAGCCAACGCGGAACGCCGACATGGGCGAAATCCGGGCGAGGTGAAGCTCTCGTCCAATCATGGGTTACTCCTCGTCCTTATCGGCATCCTTGCTGTCAGCTTCGTCCTGCTGGGAGTCTTCGCCAGACTTGAGGTGCTCAGGCTTGACGTCTTCCACGGACTTCTCACCCTTGGCTACTGCCTGGGCGTCTTCCTCACCATCGTCCTCAACGTTGCGGTCGATGGCCAGCAGCTCGACGTCATCAGCCAGGTTAACCAGGCGAACGCCCATAGTGGCGCGGGAGCTCGGACGGATCTGGTTGACCTCGGTGCGGACAACGCCACCGGCAGAGGTAATGGCGAAGATCTCGTCGTCTTCGTCGACGGAGATGGCCGCAATGAGCTTGCCGCGCTTCGGGGTGTACTTGAAGGTCATCACGCCGAGGCCACCGCGGCCCTGCGGGGTGTACTCCTCAATCGCGGTGCGCTTGCCGTAACCGCCGGAGGTGGCAACCAGGAGGAACTGGCCGTCGTTGACAACAGACATGGACAGCAGCTGGTCATCGCCGCGGAAACGCATGCCCTTCACGCCGGCGGTAGCGCGGCCCATCGGGCGGAGCTGGTCGTCGTCGGCAGTAAAGCGGATGGCCTGACCCTGCTCAGAGGTAAGCAGGATGTCATCGCCCTCGTTGACCAGCTGAGCGCCGATCAGCGCATCGCCCTCGTTGAGGTTGATGGCGATGAGACCGGCGGAACGCGCGGACTCGTAGTCGGTGAGGCGGGACTTCTTCACGCGGCCTTGCTGGGTAGCAAGGACCAGGTACGGAGCGTCCTCGTAGGACTGAATCTGGATGACCTGGGCGATCTTCTCCTCCGGCTGGAACTCCAGCAGGTTGGCCACGTGCTGACCGCGGGCGGTGCGTCCAGCTTCCGGGAGCTCGTAAGCCTTGAGGCGGTAGACGCGGCCGAAGTTGGTGAAGAACAGGATCCAGTCGTGCGTGGAGCAGACGAAGAAGTTCTTCACAATATCGTCCTGCTTGAGCTCCGCGCCGCGCACGCCCTTGCCGCCACGCTTCTGTGCCTTGTAGGCATCCACCTTGGTGCGCTTGGCGTAGCCGGTAGCGGTGATGGTGACCACGACGTTCTCACGGGCGATGAGGTCCTCATCGGAAACGTCTCCGGAGGCAGCGACAATCTGGGTGCGACGCTCATCGCCGTATTTCTCGACGATTTCCTCCAGCTCATCGTGAACGATCTGACGCTGACGCTCGTCGCGGGCCAGAATGTCCTTGAGGTCTGCGATGATCTCCTCGATCTCCGCCAACTCATCAATGATCTTCTGACGCTCCAGAGCGGCCAGGCGACGCAGACGCATGGCCAGGATGGCATCGGCCTGGATCTCGTCGACGCCGAGAAGCTGCATCAGGCCCTCGCGTGCCTCATCCACCGTCGGGGAACGGCGGATGAGCGCGATGACCTCATCGAGCATGTCGAGCGCCTTGACCAGACCGCGCAGGATATGGGCGCGCTTCTCGGCCTCATCGAGGCGGAACTGGGTCCGGCGGACGATGACCTCAATCTGGTGAGCCACGTAGTAGCTCAGCATTTGGTCCAGGCGCAGGGTGCGCGGCACGCCATCCACGATGGAAAGCATGTTAGCGCCGAAGGAGGTCTGCAGCTGGGAGTGCTTGTACAGGTTATTAAGGACAACGCGGGCTACGGCGTCACGCTTGAGGGTGACCACGATGCGCATGCCCACACGGTCGGAGGATTCATCCTCAATCTTGGCGATTCCGGCGATCTTGCCGTTGACCACAGACTCCGCAATATTGGAGATCATGTTGTCCGGGTTGACCTGGTAGGGCAGCTCAGTGATAACGATGGTCTGGCGGTTGCCCACCTCCTCAATGGAGGTCACGCCGCGCATGCGGATGGAGCCGCGGCCGGTGGTGTAGGCATCCTTGATACCCTGATCACCGACAATGAGGCCCGCAGTCGGGAAATCTGGGCCCTTGACGCGTTCCATGCAGGCGGCCAAGGCTTCTTCCTCAGAAGCATTCGGGTTATCCAGCAACCAGTAAATGGCTTCCGCCAACTCGTTGAGGTTGTGCGGCGGAATGTTCGTGGCCATACCGACGGCGATACCGCCGGAGCCGTTCATCAGCAGGTTCGGAACGCGGGAGGGCAGGATAGTCGGCTCCTGCGTTTTACCGTCGTAGTTCGGCGCGAAGTCGACGGTATTTTCGCGGATATCGCGCACCATCTCCATGGCCAAGGGCGTCATACGGCACTCGGTATAACGCATAGCTGCCGGGCCGTCATTACCGCGAGAACCGAAGTTACCCTGACCATCAACCAGCGGGTAGCGCATGTTCCACGGCTGGGCCAAGCGCACGAGGGTGTCATAAATAGCGGCGTCACCGTGCGGGTGGAACTGACCCATCGTGTCCGAGACCGGGCGGGCGGACTTTACATAGCCGCGGTCCGGGCGGTAGCCGGAGTCATACATGGCGTAGAGGATGCGGCGGTGAACCGGCTTGAGACCGTCACGCACCTCCGGAAGGGCACGACCGACAATGACGGACATGGCGTAGTCGATATAACTCGACTCCATCTCCTCATTGATGTCAATTGGTTGGATGCGATCGAAAAGATCACCGTTATTGTCACTCATAACGCCCTATCCTACCCTTTAGGGCCGTATAAGGCCGTTTGTGGCACGGCTGTGGTATCACAGTGATACCATTCGCGCTATGGCTATGACACTGCGCCTGACCCCGGAACAAGACCACGCGCTGACCCTGCTGGCCTCCGCGCAAGGAACCTCCAAGCACGAGACGGTGGTCCGCGCCATCGTTGCGGCAGCAGCACGAACCCTCTCGGATGCCGCCGTGCAGGACACCGCGCGCCGGCTGCTGCCTGGGCGTTCAGAATTAGAAGCGGAAATCCGCCAAGCCCGGGGAGGGCGTCAATGAGCGCAGAACAGCTGCTCCTCGTCGCGCGGGAGTTCTGCCAGGCCTATCGGGTGCGGGTTATAAACTTTGCCGCCCTGGCCGCCGCGGCGGCTGCGAGCACGGCCACCATTGAGGGAATTTCCGTTCATGGCAGCCGCTCTGCGGCGGCAGAATCACTAGAAACAGTCTTGCGCGCGGTCCCCGCTCTGAGTGGAAGGAACGAAGAATTCGCGCGATTTTGCACGGAGGTCTATCTTTCTGTTGCAGAAGTTATGTAAGTTAAACATGATAAAGAAGTCTCTATTCCCTTGTAGAAAGGAATCCCCTATGCCTTCGAAGTCTTTGAAGAAGTTTCTAGCCGCTGGTGTCGTTGCCACTACCCTCGCCACTGCCGCGACGCCGGCTGCGGGTGCTAAGACTGCTGACAATGACTGGCAAAACAACAAGAACCCCAACTTCCAGCAGGGCGAAGCAGGCTCCTCCCTGACCGGTTCCACGCCGATCGACATGACGCTCATCATCGGCGGTAGCATCGCCGCCGCAGCAGCACTGCTCAAGTTGGTAGTGGATAATGTCCCGGCACTGCGCGCCCAGGTGGACGAGTTTGCCGCCCAAATCGGGATGGCCGGCTCCTCCGGTTCTTCCGAGAACAACCGCCTCTACGAAGGTGGCCTCGACTTTGACCTCGAGCGCCTTGCCCGCACCAATGGTTTCCCGGAGATTGCTGACCAGCTCGCCGCGCTCAAGGCAGGATCCAGCGCACCGGCACAGTAAGCTCGCCTGTATGACAAACCTCACCCAGCTTCTCCAATCCCCTACCCGCAACGCCGTGGTGGCGGACTTGGCCACGGCCGCCGATGACACCGTCTCTTCGCTTTCCGGCATTTCCGGAATGGCCTTCAAGGGCGCTCTAGCCGCCGCAAAGAAGGCAGATTCTAAGGTCTTATCCAAGGGAATCAACCAGATGCTCCCGGAGCTGCTCAACAGCCTGGATTCCTACTGGAAGGAATTCGAAGGCTCTGAGCAGTCTGACTTCGGCACCTACCTGGACGGACGCAGCGCTGAAGTTACAGAGGTCATCATGACTACTGCGGACAAAGCCGCTGAAGACGTTAATGCGCCTGGCATCGCTCGCACCTACAAGTCCCTGCGCGGCAAAGCCTCCTCCATCTTGGAGCCCAATGTTGCGACCATCGGCCGCGTTCTGCAGCGCCACATGGGCACTGTCTAAGAGCACGCGCTTGACGAAGAAAAAAGACCAGCACCTCATATGAGGTGCTGGTCTTTGCGGGTTTTACCTAGTGCTTAGACGTCTAGGAAGCGCACGTCCTTCGCTCGGCGGGTAATGAAGGATCGGCGAGCAGAAACGTCATCACCCATGAGGATGGAGAAGAGCTCGTCGGCGCGCTGTGCATCCTCCAAGTCCACGCGACGGAGCACGCGGGTGGTCGGATCCAGGGTGGTCTCCCACAGCTCGGCGGCGTTCATCTCACCCAGACCCTTGTAGCGCTGGATACCGTCATCCTTGTTGATCTTTCGGCCCTGCTCCAAGCCCTCGGCGAGCTGCTCGTCGCGCTCGGCATCGGAGAAGGCGTAGCCCGGCTGGCCCTTCGCCCACTTCAACTTGTACAGCGGCGGATTAGCCAGGAAGACGTGGCCATCCTCCACCAGCTGCGGCATGAAACGGAAGAGCAGAGTCAACAGAAGCGTGGCGATGTGCTGGCCGTCCACGTCGGCATCGGCCATGAGCACAATCTTGTCGTAGCGCAGCTTGGAAATATCAAACTCTTCGTGGATGCCGGTACCCAGGGCGGTAATGATGGCCTGGACCTCAGCGTTCTTCAGAACCTTGTCCATGCGGGCTTTTTCCACGTTGAGGATCTTGCCGCGCAGCGGCAGGATGGCCTGGAACATGGAATCGCGGCCGCCCTTAGCGGAACCGCCTGCGGAGTCACCCTCCACGATATAAAGCTCAGTGCGCTTCGAGTCCTTGGAGCGGCAATCCGCTAGCTTGCCCGGCAGGCCGCCGAGGTCACCGGCAGACTTACGGCGCACGAGCTCACGAGCCTTGCGTGCGGCCACACGGGCGTGCGCGGAGGACACGGCCTTATTGATGATGACCTTTGCCTCAGCCGGGTTGGCGTCGAACCAATCATTGAGGTGCTCATTGACGGAACGCTGGACAAAGCCACGAATTTCCGAGTTACCAAGCTTGGTCTTGGTCTGACCCTCGAACTGTGGGTCCGCCACCTTGACGGAAATAACGGCAGCAAGGCCTTCACGGCAGTCATCGCCGGAAAGGTTGCCATCCTTTTCCTTGAGGAGCTTGTGCTCCTTGGCGTAGCGGTTCATCAGGGAGGTCAGCGCAGCGCGGAAGCCTTCCTCGTGCGTACCACCCTCATGGGTGTTGATGGTGTTGGCAAAGGTGTGGACGGATTCCTTGTAGCCCTGGTTCCACTGCAGTGCGATTTCGACCTCGTGGTCCTCACCCTTGACGTCGAAGGCAACGATGGTGGGGTGAATGGCGGTCTTGGTCTTGTTGAGGTGCTCAACATAGTCCTGCAGGCCGTTCGGATAGTGGTAAATAACTTCCTTGTTCTTCTTGGAAGTCTTCTCCTCGCTATCCTCGCCGTCCTTGTCAGACTTTTCCTTCTCATCGAGGGAGCTCAGGCTCACGGCGGAGTCGCCGGCTTCGGCGATCTCCTCTAGCTCGGCCTGCTCTTTGGAGATAGCGCGCTCGTCACGCAGCACAATGGTCAGGCCCTTGTTCAGGAAGGCCATCTCCTGCAGGCGGCGGGCGATGGTGTCGTAGTTAAACTCGACGGTTTCGAAAATTTCCGGGTCCGGCCAGAAGCGAATGGTGGTTCCGGTGCCGCGAGCATTATCGCCTTCGACAAGCTCATCGGGGATGGCATTGTTGAAGTTCTGGTACCAGTGCTTGCCATCGCGCTTGATGTCCGCCTCCACACGGGTGGACAAAGCGTTGACCACGGAGATACCCACGCCGTGCAGACCACCGGACACGGCATAAGATTCAGAGTCGAACTTACCGCCGGCATGCAGCTGGGTCATGACCACCTGGACGGTGGGAACACCAGAGGCGTGCATCTCCACCGGGATACCACGGCCGTTATCGATGACCTCGATGCCGCCATCCTCACGGAGGGTGACGATGACCTTGTCGGCATAACCTGCCATCGCCTCATCGACGGAGTTGTCAACGATCTCCCAAATCAGGTGGTGCAGGCCACGGGCACCGGTGGAGCCGATGTACATACCGGGGCGCTTACGGACGGCCTCGAGGCCCTCCAGAATTGTGATTGACCCCGCATCATATGCGTGTTGTTCAGCCACGGATTCGTGTTCTCCTTTTGGCTAGAGCTAAATCTAAGACTCTAGCCATTCTACACTGTGTCCCCCCACGCAAGGGCACTGCACGCCCGTGAGAGCCCCAAATTTGCGTGAATTTCGCGGTCGCCGAAAATCAGCCGTAGGTATCTTGCGAACCTTGCGGCTTGACCCATTGGCGGCCCTCGTAATTCCGGTGCTGCTTAGGACCCTGAATGTGCAGCTTAACCACCACGTCTGGGCCCAGGCGATCCGCAATCTTTTGCAAGATGGGGCGCTGCAGGTAGCGCAACTCGGTAGCCCAGCTGGAGGAATCACACGCCACGTAGACAATCTGCTCTTTGATGTTGAGCGGTTGCGTATGCGCAGCAATGCGCTCGCCGACGAGGTTTTCCCAATTGCCCATGACCCAGCCATGGGCCAATTCGTGTTCCCAGCCGCGCTTGCCAATCTCTCGTTGGATCTGCGCGCCGAGGCTAGGGATCTCGAGGCTCCGTCGCCTGCGACGGCCATCGGGACCGCTCGGCCGACCACGCTGATAGGGCTTTGGCTGCTTCTCTGAAGATGTCTGGGCTAAGTTCATTTTGGGCGCCGGCTTATTGAGCTTCGGCGGATTTTGGGAATTGTTCCGCGTGCGCTCAAAAAGCGCCTTAACCGGATCAAAGTCTTGTTCAGTCATCCTCGTCACCGCCCGCCGTATACGGAGCGATCTCGGAGATTCGGCCCTCATCGGTATCGCAGACCGTGACCGTAAAACGTTCGATGGGCTGCAAGTTGCCGGGCAGATCCTCATCCACAGCTGCGGTGATGAGCACCTGTTCCGCACCTGCCGCGAGGTGAACGAGCTTTTCGCGGCGTTTGGCGTCCAGCTCAGCGAAGACATCATCGAGGATGAGGATCGGATCAGTGCCGTCCTGGCGCAACAAGTTGAACTCCGCCAACCGCAGGGAGATGGCATAGGACCAGGTCTCGCCGTGGCTGGCAAAGCCCTTGGCAGGGCTCGCTCCTAGATTAAGCAGCAGGTCATCGCGGTGCGGGCCAACAAGCGAGATACCGCGTTCGATCTCGCGCTGGCGCTTGCTAGCGAGTTCGGTGAGCATCATGGCCTCGATGACCTCAGGATCAGAAATATCCACCGTGGACTTGTACTCAATATTCGCCGGCCGCGATTCCGGGGCAAGCCCGGCATAGGCGGCGGGGATGAGCTCGCGGAGTTCGTCGACAAGCGCAAGGCGTGCCTGAATCACCTGCGCGCCGAGGGAAGACAGCTGTGTATCCCACACGTCGAGAGTCGCCAGCGCCGAGGCACCATCACTGTCGCTGTAGCCGCGGCGCAAGCTTGGCGACGCCGACTTCAACAACGCATTCCGCTGCTTGAGCACCTTGTCATAATCGGCCTTCACACCAGCCAAACGCGGCGTGCGCGAGGCAATGATGTCATCCAGATACTGGCGGCGCGCTGCCGGTTCGCCGCGTACGAGCGATAAATCCTCGGGGGAAAACAACACGGTTTTCACCACGCCTAGTAGCTCACGCGGGGATTTCAGGCGCGTACGGTTGATCTGCGCCTGGTTGGCCGCGTGGGGTTTGATCAGTAGGTGCGCAGTGAGCTCTCTGCCCTGGTTCACCGCCGTGGCGGAGATACGAGCATTGTGTGCGCCCTGGCGCACGAGGGGGGCATCGTGGGCCACACGGTGTGAGGATAGATGCGCGGTATACCCGATGGCCTCGACGATATTGGTCTTGCCGAAACCGTTGCGGCCGACAAACAAGGTAATTCCCGGTTTCAGCCTGAGGGTGAGCTCGGGCCAGGAGCGGAAGTCCCTGACATCGAGATCGCGAATATACATATGGCCTAGCCTGGCAAGCGCACTGGCATCAAGAGGTAGGTGAAATCAGTCTCCGGGGTCGGGAAAGAGCCGTCTTCGTTGGCTACCGGCAGCTCTTCCGGTTCCGGAATCATGATTGCCGGGCGCGAAGGTTCGGTGAAGCCAAAGACCACGCGGTCCGTGTGAACCACAGCCAAACCATCCTTGAGGTAGGACGGGTTGAAGGCAATAACAAAATCCTCACGGCCGTTGAAGGCGCACGGCAAGGTCTCGCTTGCACGACCAGAGTCCGCACCGGCCGCCAAGGTCACCTCACCTTCGCTGAACTCCATGCGGATCTGAGCGTTGCGATCCGTCAACAGCGAGACGCGGCGAATCGCTTCCTGGAGCGGAGCAACCTCAATGCTGGCCATGGCGCTGTGGGTCTTGGGCAGCAGCGGTGCCACGTTGGGGAAATCCGCGTCCAACATGCGGGTCGTGGTCTCGCGGTTATCCGCATGCAGGCCAAAAAGGCCTTCCGCAGCGATGTTGTCACCAGTGCCCACGGCAATTTCTACCGGGATGTTGAGGTGCGTGTCCAAGGAGCGGCCAGTCTCCTGCAGCGTCTTGGCCGGGACGAGAAGCTTGGCCTGGACATCAGGAGATACCGGCTCCCACTCGAAGGTGCGCATGGCCAAGCGGAAACGGTCCGTAGCCGTCATTTCCACGTGGGAACCATTGATGTCGATGTGCACACCTGTGAGCATCGGCAGGGTGTCATCCTTGCCGGCAGCCGCAACGACCTGGCTGATGGCCTCCACGAAGAGCTGCGGGTTAATGGTGCCGGTGACCTCCGGCAAAACAGGGAGCTGAGGGTAATCATCCAGCGGAATGAGCGGCAGCTCGAAACGGGAGGAACCACAGGTCAACAGAACTTTGTTGTCTTCCTGGGTCATCTCGATTTCCTTGTTGGGCAAGGAAGCAACGATGTCGGAAAGCAACTTACCGGCCACGGCGATGCGTCCCGGCTCATCCACCATGCCGGCGATACGCACACGGGTGGAAACTTCGTAGTCGAAGCCGGTGAATTCCAAACCATTGTCATCCGCGGTGATCAGCATGGCGCGCAGTACCGGCTGGGTGACCTTCGAGGGAAGGCTGCGCGCGACCCACGCTACGGCGTTGGCGAGGTCATCTTTGGCAACGCGAAATGACACGGACTGCTCCATGGTGGTGAGACGCTCCTCTAGTTGCGGATGGAAGATTCTTGCAAGCTCACTCCAACTTACAGGATCAGCGCCGAAGCACAGGATTTTGTCATTTACCTTCTGTGCTCTCGATGAGGGCGTGCGGTCAGGCCGGGCGCCAACGAATCACACACATCCTTTTTCTTCTTAGTTAGGGAGAAAACAAAATAGGAGTAGTAATAAGCGCTGTGGGATCTGTGGACAACCTAGCAAAAGCCAAGCTCTGAGCCGCGAATCGATCTGTGAGTCAGGGTGTGGGATCACTGTGATCAAATGACAAGAAATGTGAGTAACTGGGTCGGGGTCAAAGTTATCCACAATCCATCCCCAGATCTATCCCTGCTGATCACAGGGTTAACCACAAGGGCGATGTGCCCTCTGATCTGCTGTGGAAGAAGAAAATGTGACAAGGATCTACAAATTACAACAATGGAATTACACAGCTGTGAATAACGGTGTGGATAACTTTTTGGCGGATCGCAAAGACGCCCCTGCCCACACCCGCGGGGGAGGTTGCTGCGGGGAAGGTGGGAGGGGCGTCGCCAAGCGTTGCGTGGTGCTAACGCTGGTTGTGGTTCTTCACGCGCTGGGTCAGCGCCTGGATCTCGTCGTAGGTATTCCGGTTCTCAGTCATCTCCTTACGGATTTTGCGGTCCGCATAGATGACGGTGGTGTGGTCCTTGCCGCCGAACTGGTCACCAATCTTTGGCAGGGAGAGCTCAGTGAGTTCGCGACACAGATACATCGCTAGCTGACGGGCGTGAGCCACGGCGCGTTTCTTACCAGAACCGCGCAAGGTATCCACGTCGATGTTGAAGTAATCCGCGGTCACCTCGATGATGGCTGCCGCGGTGATTTGGCGATCTGCAGAATCCGGGGCCAGATCGTGCAGAGCAATCTCCGCCATCTCCAAACTGATCGGCTCGTTGACCAGAGAGGAATAGGCAGAAACGCGGATGAGCGCACCTTCGAGCTCGCGGATCGAAGATTCAAAGCGAGAGGCGATGAGCTCGAGAACCGAGCGATCGACGTCTGTGCCGTCCGCGGAGGCCTTCTTCATGAGGATAGCGATGCGCGTCTCTAGGTCTGGCGGCTGAATATCCGTAATCAATCCGCCCTCGAAGCGCGTGCGGAGGCGATCTTCCAGTGTGGTCAGCTGCTTCGGTGGACGGTCGGAGGACAAAATGATCTGTTTGTTGGCCTGGTGCAGCGCATTGAAGGTGTGGAAGAACTCCTCCTGGGTGGACTCTTTGCCTTCTAGGAACTGGATGTCATCGACCATGAGGATGTCCAGGTTGCGGTAGCGGCGCTTGAAGGATTCCTGGCGGTCATCACGCAGGGAGTTGATGTAGTCGTTGGTGAATTCCTCCGAGGACACGTATTTCACGCGCAGTCCCGGGTGCAGGACCTGGGCGTAGTTGCCGGCTGCGTGCAGCAGGTGCGTTTTGCCGAGGCCGGAACCGCCCCAAATAAAGAGTGGGTTATAGGCGCGCGCGGGGTTTTCCGCGACGGCCACGGCGGCGCCGTTAGCAAAGCGGTTGGAGGAACCGATGACGAAGTTCTCAAAGGTGTGCTTCGGATTGAGAGACTTTTCTCGGTTCGGGTTGTGCGCTGGCTCCTCCCGCGGGATCCGTGCCCCGGCTGCTTCGGGGTAGCCACTGGGTGCGGTGCTTTGTTGCTCGCTGTAGTGTTGCGCCAATTCATCGAGGCTGGCTGGGGAATGCGCAGTCTCCCATGAGCGCGGCTGATGGTGGCTTGGTGTTTCTGGCTGGGAGGTTGGAGCGGGCGGCGTGGGCTGCTGGAAAGCCTGAGCCTGGTGCCCCATGCCGTGCTCGGGAGCCTCGGTTTGGATAGGGCGTTGAGGTGCGGGTGCTGGAGGCTCTTCCTGTGGTGCCGGCTGCGGGGGTGCCGCAATGGTCACGGCCAAAGAACAGGGGCGACCCATGTGCTGCGATAGAGCGCGGGTGATGTATTCCCCTAGTTCAGTTTCGATGACAGTTTTGGCGTTCTCGTGTGGCGCGGCGATCAACGCATAGCCATCACCGATCATGATGGGCTCGACGAGTTGGAGGTTGAGGCGCTGGCTATGGGAGAAGTTGGGGACATCCGAGCTTGGTTGCTCGGACTGAGCCAGCAAATCACTGACCACAGCTTTCCAGCTGGCCCGGAGGGCTGCTTGCGGATCGGACACAACGCCTACCTTCTGTGTAGTTAGAGTTCACGCGGTGCTGCCGAAGAGGCGGCTACACCTATTTGATTCTGGGAAGAAGTGGCCTTGAGAACCAAATATTTACTGCGTGACTCTGGGTGAGAATCGGGGATGGACGGATGGATAAGAAAGAGATACGGAACGAGAAATCACAAGAAATTTGTGATTTCCACCGAAGATTCCACACGATGTTTTAGCGCGTAACCTCGGTTTCCACAAAGTTATCCACAGGTGTGGATAGGTGGTTTATCCACAGCCTATCTCATGGCTGTGGATAACTTTACATCGGCTCCTTAATGCAGTTGACCTGCGTAAACAGCAAAAGTCTCAAGTTATGATTGAGAGTTATCCACATCCTGTGGGTGACTGTGGAATTAGATTCCTCAGTTGTACCGCGTTATGGGGGCGCTGTCTAACGCGCTTTTATGCGCGCTTGACACGGTGGAGCCCAGCACGGTGGGTGGACAGCAGGAGGGGGCGCTTGCCGCGCAGCATGTGGGCAAAAAGTGGCGTTCTAGCTGCGGATAAAAACATCTTTGTAATTTCGGGGACACCCAGTGTGTCGATTTGTTTCGCGCACTATCTGTCACGTAACCTGTGATGGTCTATCGCAACAGTGCATGGTGCACATGTTGCATGTGGGAATGCCTCGCCACGCCTTACGGCGCTTAAAGTGCGAAGCCTCATCCCCACGTACACCATTCATCAGTGGATGTTTAAGCCCAGCGCCACCAGTGGCGCGAAGCTGTGCCATCCACCAACAACTTCAAGGAGTTAATCGTGGCAAAGGGTAAGCGTACCTTCCAGCCGAACAACCGTCGTCGTGCCCGTAAGCACGGCTTCCGTACCCGCATGAGCACCCGCGCAGGCCGCGCTATCGTCGCCGCTCGTCGCAAGAAGGGTCGCGCTAAGCTCACCGCTTAATTCATGCTTCCAGCCCAGCACAAGCTCACATCCCCGAGGCAATTTCGGAGGACTATCAAGGGCGGGCGCCGGGCGGGCACGCGCACTGTCGTCGTGCATTTGCGCTTTAACGACGGTGAAGACGCTATCGCGGCCACTGGGCCGCGGTTCGGCCTCATCGTGTCGAAGGCCGTCGGGAATGCCGTGGTTCGCCACCGCACCTCCCGGCGGCTTCGTCATGTGTGCATGTCCCTCATGCGCGATGGTGTCAACGGGACCGTATTGCCCGCTAATGTTGACATCGTTATCCGCGCCTTGCCCGCCAGCGGTGATGCCACCAGTGAGCGCCTTGAGCGTGATATCCGCAAAGCGCTACGCACATGGGATATCTGAACTCCCAAGGTGAGGAGATTCCCGAAGCCCGCGGCTTCGGAAGAGTCCTAGTTCACGGGGTGCGCTTCTACCAAAAGCACTTGTCAGGCCTTAAGATGGTCTCCACCTGTCGTTTTGAACCGACGTGCAGTGCCTATGCCCTCGAAGCCATTTCCATCCATGGAGCCTTCAAGGGGACGGGCATGGCGCTTGCCAGGTTATGCAAGTGCGGTCCCTGGCACCCGGGCGGGTTTGATCCGGTACCGACCAAACAACAACTGAGGTAAACAACTCTCGTGCTTAATTTCATCTATTGGCCAATTTCAGCCGTCTTGTGGTTCTGGCATTGGCTCTTGAGCTTCGTTCTTGATTCCGCATGGGGCGGAACCTGGATCATTGCCATCGTTCTTCTGACGTGGACGCTCAAGGCCATCATGGTCAAGCCGACCATCACGCAGCTGCGCTCCTCCCGAAAGATGCAGGAGATCCAGCCGCAAATCCAGGAACTGCGCACCAAGTACGCCAATGACCAGACCAAGGCGGCGCAGGAGATGCAGCGCATCTACAAGGAATCTGGCGTGCGCCCGGTCGCGGGCTGCCTGCCCATGTTCGCGCAGATCCCGATGTTCATTGGTCTGTTCCACGTGCTGCGCTCCTTCGACCGCACTGTTGCTGTCGCCGGTGGCATTGGCCACCCGGCGGGTGACGCCATGTCGGAGGAAATGAACGCCTCCATCGCCAACTACATCTTCGAACCCGCGCTGGTGAAGGAGTTCGTCGATGCCAAGATCTTCGGTGTGCCGCTGGTGGCCAACCTGCGCCTCAATTCGGGGCTGGAAATTGTTAAGGAAACCACCACCGCCCAGGCGGCCGTCATCATCGTGCCGCTCATCGCCATCATTGCGACGCTGACGCACTTCAACGCCCGCATGACGCTCAACCGCCAGGAGGCGCGTCGCGCCGCCGGCAAGACTGCTGCACCCCAGGGTCAGAATGCGGAGATGATGCAACAGCAGATGGCCATGATGAACAAGATGATGCTGTGGTTTATGCCGGCAATGCTGGTGTTCTCCGGTTTCATCTGGCCCATCGGCCTTCTCTTCTACATGTTGGCCAACACCGTGTGGACCTTCTTCCAGACCCGCATCGTCTACGCCAAGATGGACCGCGAGGAAGAAGAAGAGGCAGCCGCCAAGGCTGAGCTCAAGCGCACCTCTGCTCCGAAGCCGGGTGCTCGCAAGAAGGACAATCGCTCCAAGAAGCAGCGCCGCAAGAACAATAACTAGAACTTAACCCAGGAGTTTTCACAGTGACTGAATCTGTGTCCGACACTGTGCCACTGGACCCGTCTGACGTCTTCGGATCGCGTCTGCCGCTCGCGCAGAAATACCACGATTCGCTGGCTACGGACGGGTCCACCCGTGGTTTTATAGGCCCCCGCGAGGTCCCGCGCCTCTGGGAGCGCCATCTCATCAACTGCGCCGTGGTCGCCGAAGTCATGCCGCAGGGCGCCACGCTTATCGACGTCGGCAGTGGCGCCGGCCTGCCCGGCATCCCGCTCGCTATCGCGCGCCCTGATCTGAAGATCACCCTCATCGAACCGTTGCTCAAGCGCTCGACCTACCTCAACGAGGTCGTCGACCTACTGGGGCTGGATAACGTCACCGTCATCCGCGGCCGCGCCGAGGAGGGCCCGGTCAAGAAGGCCGTTAAGAGTGCCGACATCGTCACCTCCCGCGCCGTGGCCCCGCTGGGCAAACTGGCCAAGTGGTCCCTGCCGCTGGTGCGCAAGGGCGGGGAGATGATCGCGTTGAAGGGTTCCTCTGTCTACGAGGAACTGGAGCGCGATGCTGCTGATATCAAGCGCGCCGGCGGCGGAAAAGCCGAGGTCATGACCATCCACGGCACCACCATTATCCGTGTCCCGCGCGTGAACTAAAGTAGACGGCATGACTCATCCTCGTCTTATCACCATCGCGAACCAGAAAGGTGGCGTGGGTAAAACCACCTCCGCCGTCAACCTTGCCGCCGCGCTCGCTGAGGCCGGCAAGAAGGTCCTGGTGATCGACTTGGACCCGCAGGGCAATGCCTCCACCGCAGTAGGAGCGGAGCACACTTCCGGCACTAAATCCAGCTATGAGGTTTTGTTGGGGGACTGCAGCGCGGAGGATGCGATGCAGCACTCCCCCGACGATGAGAGCCTTTACTGCATCCCAGCCACCATCGACCTCGCCGGTGCAGAGATCGAAATGGTCTCCCTAGTTCGCCGCGAGTTCCGCCTCTATGACGCTCTGCACAACGGCTTCCTCGAGGAGCACGGCTTTGAGTACGTCTTTATCGACTGCCCACCTTCTCTAGGCCTGCTCACCATCAATGCGATGACGTGTGCAGAAGAAGTTATTATTCCCATCCAGTGTGAGTACTACGCCTTGGAGGGCGTGGGCCAGCTGCTGGGCAATATTTCCATGATTCGGGAGCACCTCAACGAGGACCTTCACATTTCCGGCGTGCTGCTGACTATGTTCGATGCCCGCACCAAGCTGGCTGAACAGGTGGCCAATGAGGTGCGCGAGCAATTCGGCGCCGTCGTTTTGGGCAACGTTATCCCGCGCTCCGTTCGCGTTTCGGAGGCGCCGGGCTATGGTAAGACAGTTATCGCTTATGACCCGTCGTCGACGGGTGCTCGCGCCTACTCCGCCGCCGCGCGCGAGTTGGATAAGCGCGGAGACTACACACCGCACCCCACCACGGGTGCCATTGGCGTGAGCCCAGAGATTTTCGCGGAATTGGAAGGATAGGACACCGTGGCAGATAAGAAGGCAGAGCAGAAGCCGGAGCAGCGCCAGGGCGGCCTAGGCAAGGGCCTGGCCGCGCTCATTCCATCCGGCCCGGGTGCGCCCTCCCGTAAACCGCGCCTGGGGGATTCGGCGGCCGACATTATCCTTGGCGCTTCGACAGGCGGGGCTCACGGATCTGCGCCGAAAAAGGTGCAGGGAGCGCCCACCATCCAGCAGTCTTCTGGCTCGAAGAAGCGGCAGGCCAAGCCTTCGGTGATTGGTGCGACGTACCGCGAGATCTCCGTCGGGGATATCATGCCCAACCCGAAGCAGCCACGTACTGTCTTCGACGAGGATGAGCTGGCGGAGCTGGTCCACTCCATCAAGGAGTTTGGCCTGCTGCAACCGGTCGTTGTGCGCCCCGCTGAGGAGGGTGGCTTCGAGCTCATCATGGGTGAGCGCCGCTGGCGTGCCTCCTCCAAGGCGGGCCTGGCCACCATCCCGGCCATTGTGCGCGATACCAAGGATGATGACCTCCTGCGGGACGCGCTTTTGGAGAATATCCACCGCGTACAGCTCAACCCGCTGGAAGAGGCTCACGCCTACCAGCAGCTGCTGGAAGAATTCGGCGTGACCCAGAACGAGCTGGCTGATCGCATCGGCCGCTCCCGCCCTCAAGTCACCAACATGATCCGCTTGCTCAAGCTGCCGGTCAATGTGCAGAAGCGCGTTGCCGCTGGCACCTTGTCCGGTGGCCATGCCCGCGCGCTACTGGGCCTGCCGGATGCTGAAGCCATGGAGCTCATTGCCAACCGCATTGTGGCCGAGGGCCTGTCCGTGCGCGCTACGGAGGAAGCCGTCACCCTGTATAAGCGGGACGGTAAGCCGGCCGAGCCAACCAAGAAACCTGCCGCCCCGCAGCCGCAATTCTTTACTGATTCCGCTGAGCGCTTGGCCGATCGCTTCGACACCAAGGTCACCGTCACCATGGGCAAGCGCAAAGGCAAGATGGTCGTCGAATTCGGCGACCAGGAAGATTTCGAGCGTATTCTGGCCCTCATTGAGGGTAAGGAAAGCAGCTAGCTGACCATGCTCGTTCAGGCCGTCAAGGAAGGTGTTGCCATCAACCCCTTGGCGGCTCGATCCATCTTCTGGGAGCTGAAGACCACGGTCGCTGATCCTGTTTTCGAGAAGGAAGCATGGATCAGTGCCACGCTGCTGCGCTGTGGTGAGTGCGGTTTTACCGTGGGTGATGAGGCCACAGTGTTCTTTTGCCCGCCCGATCTTGCCCCCGGTGCCGCGAAGCTACCCACCTCCCCCGTCTCGGAGGACGCGGTGCTGGTGTCCTCGCTTTTCGTGAAATCGCACCGCGCGGCGAAGGGCCTGGAGGCGGTGCTTCTCGATGCCACCATCATGCACCTCACCTCCCGCGAAGCTAGCGCCGTTGAGGCCTTTGGTTACCGCGATGCTCGCGCCGCCGAAAATCTCCTGCGGGCTAAGCCCGGCCGTATTGGCCTACTACCGGTGGAAACGCTGGAATCCGCCGGTTTCAGGGTGGAGCGTGATCACCCCATTACCCCGCGCCTGCGACTCGAGCTGCCCCCAGCTTTCGATCTGCTGACGGCTGCCGCCGTGGAGGACCTCCTCGCCCGCGCCCTAGCCTAGATACAGGATGGTTCCCCCTAAGCCCGTTAGGAAGAGCGCTCCGCGCGCAGCAGCTCGTCGAAGCGGTAGGTGCCGGTGACGGCAGTGTCATCGTCAAGAAGGTACAGGCGCTTGACGGAGACGACGATGGCCTCGGCGATGTCATCGCGGCGATCTGGGTTGGCCAGAATAGTCACGTCCTTGGGGCTGGTTAGGTAGCCCAGCACGACCTGCACCACCGGCATCTGGGTCAGGCGCAGCAGCGCCCAGGTGCGGCCGTGGTTGCGGCAGTTGCCCAGCTCGGTGCGGGCAACGATCTCTCGCTGGATGAAGCCGGAGAGCGTTTCACCAATGAGCGAGGAGTTACCGGACTCAGAACCGAAGTAGAAGGTGGCTACGCCATTGGCCTTCTCTGTGGGGTACTCGTCGCAGGCGAGCGAAATGACCAAGTCAGCGCCAAAGGCATTGGCAATGTCGGCGCGATCATGAATAGAGGGATCATCGGTACGCGGGCGGGAGATGATGGTCTCCATGCCGGCGGCAATCATGCGGCCAGCAACTCGCTCGGCCAAATCCCAGAGGATCTCTTCCTCAGTGATGTCACCAAAGCGGCCCTTGACCGTACGGCCCTTGTTGAAACCGCCCAGGCTGGGATCGATGACAACGCGCTTGCCGGCCAATTGGGGCCCTGCGTTGCGGACGCGCTCGCGCTCTTGGATGTTGTGCGCTGATCCGCCGGTGATGCGCCGACCCAGTAGGTTGAGCGCGTTGATGGTCTCCGGGCCACAAATTCCGTCACTGCGCAGTCCAGAGTTCAATTGGTATTCCGCCAGCGCTGCATAGGTGCGGGCACCGAAATTGCCGTCGATGCGCTCCTGGTAGAAGCCGAGCTCCTGGAGCTGTTGCTGCAACTGGGAGACATCGTCGCCCACCTGCACGTTGCCAGGCTCATAGGCCAGCACGCGCGCACCCAAGGTGTAGGAGGCTTGGCGCAGTTCACGCAAAGTGAGTTCATCGATATCGCCGCTGGGCACAATGCCGCGTGATTGCTGGAAGGCCTTAAGTACTTCCGCTAGCTCGCTATCAAAGTGCTTATCGGCTTCGGAGTACTTTTGCTTCTTCCAGTCGGACAACGTCCCCTGGTAGTCAGTCATCAGGCCGAGGCGGGCAAGGGTTGCGCGTGCTTCGGCGACCCGAACGCTCTGGTCACCTACACGTAAAACGCGGTTCACACCTACCCCTTTCGTGATCAAGGAGGCGCACTACAGTGCGCCAACAACGAGTTAAAGAATACCAGTTAGAGCTGTTTCTTTACCTGCGCCACGATGTCGGCCTTGGAACGCAAGCCAACGAACTCATCGACCTTCTCGCCGTCCTTGAAAATCAGCACAGATGGGATGGACATGATCTGGAACATGGCACCCAAAGTGCGTTCTTCATCCACGTTGACCTTGACTACGGAGACGTCCTCACCGAGTTCTTCGGCGACCTCCTCAAGGATCGGGGACAGCTTCTTACACGGACCACACCATTCGGCCCAGAAGTCCACGACGACTGGCTTGCCTGCCTCTACGACGTCAGCGCGGAAGGAATCAGTAGTGACGTTTTTAATGTTGCTCATGTGATTACTAACGGTTCTCAGCCAGGAAATGTTCCGCATCAATGGCCGCGCGGCAGCCGGAGCCCGCAGCGGTGATGGCCTGCTGGTAGTGGTCATCCACCAAGTCACCACAGGCAAAGACACCTGGCAGCGAGGTCTTAGTGGAGGGCTGCTGTACCACCACGTAGCCAGCCTCATCGGTCTCTACCTGGCCGTTGAGGAAGCCGGAGCGCGGGTCGTGGCCAATGGCTACGAACATGGCGGTCAAATCCAGTTCGCTGGTCTCACCGGTCAGCACGTTCTTGACTTCGAGGGCACCGACCTTGCCGTCCTTCTCCAGGACGCGCTCGACGGTGGTGTCGGTCAGCCACTTGATCTTTGGGTTCTCCTTGGCGCGCTCCAGCATGATCTTGGAGGCGCGGAAGTTCTCCGAGCGGTGAATAATGGTGACGGTCTCGGCGAACTTGGTGAGGAAGGTGGCCTCTTCCATGGCGGAATCGCCACCGCCGACGACGGCGATGTTGTGGTCCTTGAAGAAGAAACCATCGCAGGTGGCACACGCCGACACGCCGCGGCCGGTCAGCTCAGATTCGCCCGGAATACCCAGGTAGCGCGGAGCGGCACCGGTAGCGAGGATGACAGCGCGGGCTTCATAAACCTCGTCGCCCACGTGTAGCTTCTTCACCTCGCCTTCGAGCTCGATGGAATCTACAACTTCCATGCGAAGGTCGGCACCGAAGCGGATGGCTTGAGCGCGCATCTCTTCCATAAGCTCAGGGCCCATGATTCCCTTCTGGAAGCCTGGGTAGTTCTCGACCTCGGTGGTGTTCATGAGTTCGCCACCGTATTCAAAGCCCTCGAAGACGATGGGATTGAGTTCGGCGCGTGCTGCGTAGAGCGCTGCGGTATAGCCGGCAGGGCCGGAGCCGACGATGGCGACATCGTGGATAGTCACTAAAAACTCCCTTGAAACGATTCTTTTTAAGTAAGACTCAGATTCTACTCGCCCTCAGTCTATCGCCGCACGCAACACTTGCCGAGCTCGAGCTCGCCGTGACTTCACCGTGCCAGGTGCCACGCCTTGCACCTTAGCCACCGTATCGATGGGATAACCTGCAACGTCGGTGAGGTAGAGCGCCTCGCGCTGGTCTTGGCGCAAGGTTTCCATCGCTTGGGCCACCGTGATGCGTTCCGCCAGGTTTTCGCTGGGGTTGTGCGCGAGCGCATAGTTGCGGTCATCCTCAATGATCTCTGCATCGAGGGAGGCGTTTTCCCGGTTGGAGCGATGGTTGAGGAAGTCATAGCCGGAGTTCATTACCAGCCGGTGCAGCCACGTGCTCAGGGTGGCATCGTGCCGGTAGGAGGCCATGTTGCAGCTGGCCTTGAGCAGGGCCTCCTGCACAATGTCCTGCGCATCATCATCGTTGCGCGTATAGCGTCGCGCCATGGCGGTCAGGCGCGCGCGGTGCTTTTCGACGATTGCCGAAAAGGCCTTGGTATCTCCACCAATGAAGGCGTCGACGAGTTCACGATCGGTCGGCTGTGCTGACACTAAGAATCCCCCCGGAAACTTGAGCAATGACACGTGGGTCAACACAGTCCCCGGCCGAAGCCGATGGTTTGTGATTGTCCCCCCGTTGATGTGGTTGCGAGTTTACGGGAAGATTCTGCTATCCGCTACGCGAAGCGTCTCATGTGCCGCGTTTAATGTGCCGTGCTTACTGCACGGCACGGACACGGTACGCACGACGCAGTGCATCCTGGCATTCCAGCAGCACGCGGCGCAGCGCGCGCGGACGATCTTTGCTCAGGAATTCGCTGGTGGCGGCGTCGGCCATCGCGAGATCTGGGTAAAGACCGCGCACGAGGCGGTTGGCAATCTCGATGGGATGCTCCGTCCAGAGCTTCGCCAGAGAATCGAAATACTCCTGGGCAAAGGCTTCGGTGAGGTGGGCTGAGCGCGGTGCGTTGAACGCTGCGAGCAGGGAATCCACCTCCGCGTTGGAGTACGTGCCCGGCGTGCGCACGAGGTCAAAGACTTCGCGCTTGAGCTCGGCAGATGGGAAGGCGTGGGAGGCGCCTAGGTAGGCGGCGGCACCGGTGAGCGTGTTATCGCGCTCCTTCTCAGCCTCCAGCTCCTCGATGCTGATGGCATCGCGGGCGGCCAAGGCGCGGAGGATGGCCCAGCGAATATCCGGGTCGAGGGCGAGGCCGTCGAGGGATCCGTCGTAAAGCGCACGCAGGCGCTGCGTGCCGGATTCCTCCGGGGTGGCCGCGAGCGCCTGAATGGCGGCTCGGGCGAAGGTGAGCTGCGCGTCGGAACCAGCCGGGGCGTCTTGCAGCACCTCCCACAGCCGCTCGGCATAATCGGAGCGAATCTCCTCGCGTTCTTCCTGGCTAACGAAGTGGTCGATGGCATAGCGGGCATTGGCAAAGGCCGTGGTCAGAAGCGTCGGGTTGGACTCCGCCGGAGCGTGCTTCAGCACGGTGTCGAGGTAGGAGCGCACCGGCCACTCGCCATCGCGGGTGAGGTTCCACAGGGAGGTCCAGATGACCGCTCGGGAGAGCTCATCCGGAACTTCAGACAAGCGCGCGCGAATGGTCTTCAAGGAGGTCTCATCGAAGCGGACCTTGGCGTAGGTGTGGTCGCCGTCGTTCAGCAGCAACAACGCCGGTGCCTGAAGCCCAGAAGCCTCGTCGAGGATAGTGCGCTCGCCCTCCAGATCGACGTCGAGGGTGGCGTACTTCTTCAGGGAGTTATCGAACAGCGCCACGTTGAGGCGGTGCGGGCGCGTGGTGTCCTCCGCCTCGACAGCGATAGCTAACTCGTGAATCCTATCGCCGTCCGCGTGTAACTCCGGGGTCAGCGTATCCGGGCCCCACGTGCGCAGCCAGGCTGTGGACCAAGCGTCGAGGTCGCGGTCGGTGTGCTTCTTCAGGGCCTTAAGGAGATCCTCGAAGGTGGCGGCAGCAAAGGCGTGCTCCTGGAAGTAGTCACGCGCGCCGGCATAGAAATTCTCCCGGCCCACGTAGTGCACCAGCTGTTTGAGCACCGCAGCACCCTTGGCATACGTAATGCCGTCGAAGTTCTGACGCGCGGCATCCACGTCCGGGATCTCGGCCTTGATCGGGTGCGTGGTGGGCAGCTGATCCTGCAGGTAGGCCCAGTTCTTGCGCTGGCCGGCAAAGTTGACCCACGCCTCGGTGTACTCGGTGGCGTGCACCGAGGAATCCGCGCCCATGAACTCCGCGAAGGACTCCTTGAGCCACAGGTCATCCCACCACTGCGGGGTGACTAGGTCACCGAACCACATGTGCGACATCTCGTGCAGGATCGTATTCGTGCGCCCGGCATGCTGCGCGCGGGTGGCGGCGGAACGGAAGAGGTAATGCTCCGTAAAGGTTACGAGGCCGGGGTTCTCCATGGCACCCAGGTTGTACTCCGGAACGAAGATGGAATCATACTTGCCCCACGGGTAGGGATAGCCAAAGTTGTTGTGGAAGAAGTCCATGCCTTGTGCGGTGACCTGCAGGATTTCATCATCCAGGTACTCCGCCATGGAGGCGCGGGCGAAGGCGCGCAGTTCCACGCTGAGGGATCCATCGGGTGCGGTCCAGGTGCTGTGCTTTTCGACGTACGGCCCCGCCGAAAACGCCGTCAAGTACGTCGACAGCAGCGGGGTCGGGGCAAAGTGCGCTACTTCCCCACCCTCGGTCTTCTCGCGGCTGACCTCCGGTTGGTTACTGAGCAGCTGCCAGCCTTCCGGGCCGGTGAGGTGCACCTCGTAGCTGGCCTTGAGGTCCGGTTGGTCAAAGCAGGGGAAGATGCGGCGGGCATCAGATGGCTCGAGGTGCGAGTAGAGGTAGGTGGTGTCATCGGCCTGGTCGTGCATGCGGTGCAGACCCTGGCCAGTGCGGGAGTAATAGGAGGAGCCGGTGATCTCCACGGTGAGCTCCTCCCCCACTGGAAGGTTGCTCAGGTAAACCCGTCCGCCGTCGAAGGTGTTCTCCACCTCCTCGCCGTTGACGTGCACTGTATGCACGGCCTTGCCCAAGTAATCCACGAAGGTCTCGTGCTCGGTGGTGGTGAACGTAATGCGCGAGGTGACCTCGTAAGAGTCGGCGTCGGTTGGCGCACTCGTGACGTCGAGGTGCAGCTCGTAGGTGCTCAAACGCAGCGCGGCGCTGCGGGCGGAAGCTTCTGCATGGGTGAGGTTTGCGGTAGTCATGCGCTACATCTTAAACCTCGCTGCGGTGTGTATCACAGGGTGGTCATGAAAGAATCCACCGCGTGTTGGGGCCGCGCTGTGGGCCATCAGGATCGATGCGCGCTTGGCCTATAGTTCTTAGGTGGCGCAGTATTCCTGTGACAATTGCCCGGTCTACTCCCAGTTCTTCGGCGACTTTACGCGTATTCAGCGCAGCTCCTTCTTTGAGTTGAGCCAGGATCCAATCCTGAACGGACGTTGCTGCAATGTGTCCCTCTATGTGAAGCCCCATCAGTGATCGTGCCTTGGTGGTAAGTATCCACTCTCGCGTTTCACGTAGTTGTTCTACGAAACCGAGGCTCTCATACCACCGTAGGGTGTCTGCAGCCTGATCTTCGCTGACTTGCATGAGTTGGGCAGCAGTGTGACACAGCAGGATCTGGTTGTCCATAAGGTGACGGGCAATGATGAGACCATTGACGCTGTCGAAAGGCTCAGCGCCGAAAGCACCTTTGAGTTCGGTCAAGGACTTAACGAACGCGGTGTCAACGCGCCCAGAGGACAAAGTAACTTCGACGAAGGATTCCTCGGCGCGAAGTTCCGGAATATGGCGACCACTCGACAGCATGGATGCCCACATGCGGTCGAATCCACGGGAGGATTCCTCTGCTAACCCCAGCATCCTTAACGCCGTCATAAGGCGGGGATTTCGGGGAATTGATTGTGTTGTGAGAACCCGATCGCGTTGTACACCTGTGGGAAGACCACCGGGAGACCATACAGAGAAGGCTATGGGAGATTGGTCGATGACTACTGCAGCCGATGCGTCCCAGTCGCGATGGGCTAAGGCATTAGAGACAAGCTCGTCGACAGCGGTGTCTGGGAAAGCCTTGATCGATACTTCTTGACCCGTGGCAAGGGCGATCCGCTCCACTTCTTGCTGGGCATTGACTCGAATTAGCTCTTTCAACCGCAAGTATGTGGTGATGAGGGGCGCAGAGATTTCTGTTGTTCTCGGCTCACCGCCAGGGACAAGACGGAGGAGGTGCCGAACTGTAACCTGCTGGGATACCGGAGGCATGAAAAGGATTTCGGCCGCGTATGTGGGCTTTAGTGAGCCATCCAGCAGTCCTAATTCTCCCAAGAGTTCGCGGGCCGTCGCGGGAACAGGCTCCTGGGAACCGGACATTGCCCTCGCTTGGGCTAGGAGGTGTCGGGCCTGATCGACGGCCGTCATATCGAGTTCCTCAAGCCCTCGCCGGGAGGGGTGAGCAGTGTAATCCGGGTTGGCGCGTTCAAAGAAGAGTGCGCGGCGTTGATGCTCGGTGAGTGGTACGCAGCGAGTGTCAACTCGCTTGCTCGCCTGTCCCTTTGGGCGTTGATACAGCGTGATGCCACGGGGAACGCGTAAGACGATGAGCCGGGCTCCGCACCACTCCAGCTCCTCTGCTTCGATGTGGATGTTGGGCTGTGTTCCTTCAAAGATCTTTCTTATGAGCCAGTCCAATTCCCGTTGGGTGCCTGTAAATGCCTCTGGTCCAGATTTCTTGTCTGCGACTCCAAGCACAATGAAAGCGTTCCCGTTATCGGCATTGGAAAAGCACACGGCTTCATCGATGAGGAATTCAACAAGGGACGCGTCTGGATTGCGATTTCGAGGGTGGACGGCGGGATCCTCTTTAAAATCGAGAATTTCGGATTCCAGGCTATCGGCGGTTGCGCCGGCTTCAATCGAGCGCAGTGCCTGGATGATGAATTCGAGTTCGTCCTCTCTCATGGTCCCGTAGTGTAGCAGAGTTGTTTCAAACAACTCCGCAACAACTAATAAACAACTATTGGCTAATATGGCAGCTTCTGACTCAGAATTAATCTAGAACATGCAGTCCAGAGCGTTGTTCAAGTTGTTTGGGAGTTGTTTCAGAGTTGTTTATTACTCGGTTTTGGGCCTTTAGTTGTTAAAAAGTTGTTGCCCGCAGTACCGGAATGGGCACTACGGGCAACAACTTAGAACTACTTCCTACGGCGAGGTTTCGCGCTTGATGGCTTACTGCTTGATGGCAGAGACCTCGAGCTCAATCTTGATCTCCTCGGAGACCAGCACGCCGCCGGTCTTCAGCGGAGCGTTGAAGTCGATGTCGAAGTCGAGGCGGTTAATGGAGGTCTTAGCCGCGAAGCCCAGGCGGGTGTTACCGAAGGGATCCTCGGCCACGCCCGTCTCCTCTACCTTGAAGTCAACGGACTTGGTGGTGCCCTTGATGGTGAGGTCACCGGTGACCATGCCCTCGCCTGCCTCGTTCACGTCGAACTTGGTTGCGGTGAAGGTCATCTCCGGGAACTTCTCAACGTCGAAAAAGTCCTCGTTCTTCACGTGCGCATCGCGGTCGGCGTTGTTGGTATCGATGGACGCGGTCTTCACCGTGGCGGTAGCTGCGGACTCGTTAATGTTCTCTCCCACCTTCAGGGTGCCCTCGAACTCGGTGAAGTTGCCACGCACCTTGGTGATCATGGCGTGGCGGGCGACGAAGCCGATGGTGGTGTGTGCTGCGTCCAGTGTGTAGGTTCCTGCGGTGATAGTCATGGGTTCCTCGTTTCTTCTAGGTTTCTCTAGATTGTTGATGTGACAACAATAATTATACGCTCCGTGTCTGATCTGTAAAGGGAAGAAATCGCAAGAACAATAAAGCCCCAGACCTAGAACCCGAAACCTGCAGGTGGGCGTCGTCAAGCGCGTGGTGCGTCTGAGTCAGCGAGCAGGGAGTTTCGGGATCGAGGTCTGGGGGAATGCGTGAGGTGGTGGGTTAGTTAGTCGGGATACCCACCAGGGTGGCCTCCTTCAGTGTGACGGAGCCGGACTTGGGCATGTCGGTGAAAACGATGAGGGCGCCGTCGAAGGCCACGGGCTTCTCCTTGAGCTCGATGTCTTGGCGTGCGCTCGTCAAGGTGCCGTGTGCGAGCTCGGTCAGCTTGCCGGAGTCAGGATCCGTGGGGTCAAAATCCTTGGTATTAACGCCATAGACCTCGTACTTGGCGCCCGTGGACTTGCTCTGCTGAAGCGGTAGCGCGCGGAGTTGCGTGGGCTTGTCAACGCTGAGCAGGAGTCCAGTGTCTGCCTTTTTCGTGGACCATGAACCAGATACTTCCTTGCCCTCCGGAACGGAGGTGGTCTTTACGTCTTTCAGGATCACCGGCGGCACGTTGGGGAAGGTCGTTTCCGTCGTGGATTCGCTCTTCGTCACCACGGGGGAAGTTTTCTCATTACCTACCTGGGAGAGAATCCACACGCTGAGTGCGGCCATCGCCACGACGAAGAGGGTAGCCAGCACACCGAGCACGATGATCCCGGAGCCAGAATAACCGCGGCCGCCGAAGCCCGGTGCAGGGCTCGGGTCCTCCTTGCGCGGGGTCTCCTCCACCGGTACCTGGAGGGTTTCCTCGCCGTCCTCGCCGTCGCCGGCGAAGACCGCCAAGCGGTGGGCGATGTCCTCGAGATCGGAGTCCTGGCCCTCTTCGGCGTCGGCAGCGATCTCCTGTAGCACCTCCGGTGTTGGGCTAGTGGAGTCCACCAGGAGAGAGATTGCGGAGGCCAACGCCGAGCGGTCAGTTTCCTCATCGTTGCTGTGCAGCACCGCGGGGAAGGCCAGCGTGGCAATACCTTCGGTAGAGATGCGGATGCGGTTGCGGTTTTCAATGCCCAGCACGAGGTCCGCCGCATGGGCCGCGGCTGTGGTGCGCACCAGCGGTACCAAGGCGTGGGCCACGGCGCGCGGATCGAGGTCCTCATCCTCCGACACTGTCTTCAACGAGGTGCCCTCTACCCAGTCCGCCACGACGAGGCAGCCCTGGCGGTAGGACAGGATATCGATGTTCTCCGCCACGGCATCCAGTTCCATCTCCGCTAGGCGGCGCGTGGCGCGGGAGACCTCGGCGGAGCGGCGGGCGGCCACGGCCGGGGTCGCCGGCGCCATCGGGGCTTCGCCTGTGGTGTCCACGAAGGTCAGCGACACCACGCGGCCGGTGGCCTGCTCGCGCGCCTTCCAGAAGCGGGTACCCGCGGCAGAGCCATAGTCTTTGAGGAGGCGGAAGCGGCCATCGGAGACCGGCGCACCCGGCACCAGGCGCGGACCACGGACGATACCGGCAGACATCGGCGGCGGCACCGGCGAAGAGTTGAAGGCGTCCACGCTGAAGATGGGCTGGAACTCCAGCTGCTCCGGGGCTTCGACCTCGATAGCTTCTGCATGCTCGATCTTGATGAAGCGGGACATGCCCGGAATGCGCTGCAGCTGGCGGCCCAGGTTGATGACTTCCGGCAGGCCCGAACGCGAGAGCACGATGCCGGTCACGATCACGAAGACCAGGCCCACGACGGCGAGCTTGAGCAGGTACACAAACGGCGGAACCTCGGCCGGGAGCACGAAGTTGATGCCGTAGTTGAAGGCGTAAGCAACGACTAGGCCAACGATGGAGGCCAGCACCGACCACACGGTGGTCGCGATAACCGCGCGGCCGCCCAGGCTACCCAGCTTGCGCTTGAGCAGGAAGCCGCCGATCACCGCGCCGGCCACGAAGCCGAAGCCGTTGGCAGTACCCAGCAGGATGACCACGCGCTCCGGGGAGTCCGCAACGTGTGGGGCCAACAGGGAGAGCACCACCTTGGTCAGCGTGATGCCGGCGATGATGAAGGTGGGTGTCCACGCTTCCTCGCGGGCGTAAAACACGCGCAGGTGCAGCAACACGAGGGCGTAGGGGATGAGGGTAAAGGCGGAGAAGCTCAGTGTGAGGCCGAGCAGCTCGGCCGCGTCGGCGTCGAAGGCTCCGTATTGGAAGAGGCCGCGGGCAATCGGGATACCGAAGCCCGTCATGAAGATGACGATCGGAATCAGGGCGATAAACGTCAGCTTCGTGCCGAGCGTGAGATCCCGAACCACGGCCTTGACGTCACCGTCCGCGGCGTTGCGGGACAGACGCGGCATAATTGCGGTGAGTAGCGTGACGCCGATGACGCCATAGGGCACCTGCAGAAGCAGCCAGGCCTGCTGGTAGGTAAAGGGCGCGCCTTCATCCGCATGCGCCGCCACGCGGGAGGTGATGACGTAACCCAACTGGGAAATCGCCACATAGGCCACAATTGCCATGGCCATCCCACCGAATTGCTTGAGGCGGTCATCCAGGCCCCACAGCGGCTTGAGGTTAATGCCTGCCTTCTTGAGATAAGGGAAGAGGATGAGGCATTGCACGACCACGCCCGCCGTGGTGCCTAGGGCTAGGAGCAGCACGTGCCTGTCCGTGATCGGCGAGGGTGCATCGGGATGCAGACTGCCCGGCACCAGCTGGTAGGCCACGAGCACCGAAATCGAGATGATGTTATTGACCACCGGTGCCCACGCGCCCGGCCCAAAAATATTCTTGGTGTTGAGCACCGCTTGGAAGAGCGCGAAGAGTCCGTAGAAGAAGATCTGTGGCAGCAGCAAGTAGGCAAAGGAGGTCGCCTGCACGGCATTGACCTCGCCGTCTTCCGGCAACATCATGCGCGTTAACTGCGGGGCAAAAATACAGGAAAGCACCGTGATCGTGGCCAACAGGGAGAAGGCCAGTGTGAAGAGGCGCCGGACAAAGTCCTCGCCGCGGTCGGCATCTTCCTTTTCCGCGCGCACCAGCACCGGAACCACGAGTGAGGTCAGCACCGCACCCAGCACAATCTCCGTGATGAGGTTGGGCAGCTGGTTCGCCGTGGTAAAGGCGGAGGAAATCGCTGGGCCAAGCGACGAGCCGATGAGCACGTTGCGAATGAATCCCGTGATGCGGGAAATCAACGTGGCGATAGCCATGGAACCGGTGGCGCGGACGACGGCGCCGTCGGAGTTCTTTTCGCCGCCGGACTCACTCGGGGCCGAGGCAGACTTGCCCTTCAGTCCCGAACGGTCCTCGAGTTCGTCGTCGACAGCAACGACGCCGCTCGGCGCGCGCTTTTCCGGGACCGGTGCCGGCGGCGAGGGCGTGACAATGCGGCGACGGGCACCAGACATAGGTTCATGTGTCATAGAGAAAACTATCCGTGAGACTTCTTTTTCTTCCGCTTACCCAGACGGAACAGGGCAGCTAGGACGAGGGCGAGCGCGGCGATCGCGCCGACTCCATAGACGCTAACGATACCGGCACGCGTCTGCACCGTGATGTCGATGGGATCCGAAATGAGGTGCTCAGATGGTGTTGCAAGCCACAGGCGCAGCGACGTCTGGTCAGCGTTGCTAGGCAGGTCAGCGGTCATGGACACGGTAATGGATCCCTTGGCCGGGATGTGAATCATGTTCTGCGTGTTCAACGTGGCGCCGTCGGGGGCGTCATAAGCCAGGTGTGCGTCGACAGGCAGTGGCAGGCCGTTTTCCGCCACGATGAGCAGCGGCGATGACTCTGAGACGCGGGTATACACGTTGCCCGGTGGGATGAGGGATACGGAGGCGCGCAGCTCGCGAAGCATATCCGCGTTCTTCTCTAGGCGGGAGCGGCTTTGCTTCACCGAAGTCGGAAAGCCGTGCAGGCTGGAGCGGCCGGTCGCGCTGAGCGCCGTGAGCAGATCGTGGCGCAAAGGTGCCGTGAAGTCGTAGCGCGTCATGGCAATACCGGGGTCGTTGACCATGATGGACATCAACTCGTCGGTATAGCGCGCCTGCTGTGTTACCTGTGTGATCTCGGCGTCGTGAAAGGCTGAAGGGTCCGGGTAGGGGCTGCCGGGACTCCCACTGCCCTCCTCCACCTCTAGCGCGGTAACGGGGCGGGGTTCGAGGCGCCCAGAATCGAGGAGCCGCTGCGCTGCTTCCATCACCGCACGTGCGGCGGCAGGGTCCTGGTAATTCGGCAGCTTGGCCACGGTCTCCTCTTGTGCAGACGCCACGCTTATCGACGCCCCCGCCGTCAGTGCCCTCGCCTGTTCCGAATCGATCGAAAAGTCGTAGCGCAGCTCCGGGTTGGAGTACCCGGTGGTCTGCGGCTTCGATCCGGTTTGGGCCAAGAGTGCGCCGAGGGAGGCATCAAAGGTGGCGGCCTTGCCTACCCACTCGGAATTATCCGCCACCAACAGCGGAACGGACATCGCATGCTCGCTCGTCCCAGAGGCCGGCGCGGTGAGCTGCGTGCTGAGCGGGGCGCCGAGGATGCGCTCGATGGTGTCTGTGCCTTGCTCTACGGCCTCGTGGGTGAGCCACTCATTGCCCACTTTGGCCACGGCATCGGTGTCTGCGTTGGCCCACGGCATGAGCATGCGGCAGTCGACCTGTTTGAGCTTCTGCAGCCATGCGGCGGCGTCCCGGGAACCCGCGCCGGGCGTGCCGCGATCGGAATCGGCGCTGTTAAACCAGGAATCACGCAGGCGAGTGGGGTGTTTGGCGGTAGAGGGGCGCGTCTCGTTGACGGTGTAGCCGGCGGACATGCGGTCGGCGGCGTCAACAAGCGCGGGGTCCAAAGCCATGCAGCCGGAACCGCGCAGATCATGCTGCAGGTAGGCGTCGAGCAGTTGATCGAGCCGCCCACCCGGGGAGAGCTGTTCCGCCAGCTGCTCGCTTTCTAAGATGAGCTCCTCGCCACCGGTATCCCCCGGCACCACGTCTACCTCGGCGGTGACAGGATAGACCAGCGAAAAGGAATGCTCGCTCTCGTCTTCGGGAGCCGATTCTTCTCCTTGGAAATCCAGGATTGTCCGCTCCTCCGCGAAACTGGCCGCCTGGCCGTCGCGGGTGCCGGTGAGCGTGAACAGGAGCGGGTAGGCGCCAGGTTCCGTGATGGCCAGCGTGGAGTCTTTGCCCAATGCGGTGGGAACCTCCACGGTCAGCTCGCGGCTCTCCCCCGGTTCAAGCTTTCCCGCGCCGAGTGTCGCCCCATAATAAGGAAAGGATCCCGCAGCGAGCTCTTGGCGTGCCTGGGTGGTGGAGTTCACGGCAGTGCTGCGCCGGGAGGTTATCTGCAAATCATCAACGGCGCTCTCGGTTGGGTTATGGATGCGCAATTGTAGCTCGAGCGTCTCCCCTACCCGCGCCTCCGTTGCGCTAAGTAGGCTGAGCTCCAGCTCGTCGGGACCGCGGGAGCCGAGCCAATAGTGGGAGTCAGTAATCCCAGTGTCGGGAGTTTGTGCCTGGGCCACGGGGACGGCGCAGCCCACCGCCAGCGCCGCGATGGCCGCCGCTGCGCGCCACCTCACCGTGGGGTCGCCTTTCCTGCGGCAGCTTCCTTTCGCGCGAGATCCGGGAGGAGGTCGTAGGCAATGCGAGCCAGCTTGCGCTCGTCCGCATAGGCCAAGTGCTCGATGAGCTCGGAGACTGGGATCCAGGACACTTCTGTGACCTCCGGGTCTTCGTCATTCATGATGCCGTCCACAAAACGCAAAAGGTGGTGGTGCACTGTTTTGTGAATGCGCACCCCATCGGAGACGAACCAATAATCAATCATGCCGAGGTCCGCGAAGACCTTACCGTGGATTCCTGTTTCTTCCCAGACCTCGCGCTCAGCGGTGAGCTCTTTGGCTTCGCCATTTTCCACATGCCCCTTCGGCATGGACCACAGCAGGCGCCCGCGGCGGTCCAACCTGCCGATGAGTGCCACATAGATCTGGGACAGGTCCACGTTGCCGTTTTCGTCCACAGCTTCCGCCAATCCGGACACGACAAGTCCGCCGGCGGAGGTCTCATCCCGCGTGGTCATGCGGTTGGTGGACGTGCGCTGGGGGCGTCCCGTGCGGTGGTTCCGGTGGCCCGCGCCCCGCCGGCGGCGGCGTTTGGACCCTGGCGTGTTCTTAGTCATCCCTGCTAATCGTAGTAGACTTCGATCCGTGAATTTTCAGGACACTCAGCTAATCGGCGTTCTTGCCCGCGCTGACGCTACCGTCAGCCGGCTCAGTGGCCTCTTAAGCGGCCTGGTGGAGCGCTTTGCGCTTCACGACGCCCCCCTCTACCTCGTCGGCGGCTCCGTCCGCGATGCCTTACTTGGCCGTTTGGGCAACGATCTCGACTTCACCACTCCGGCTCGGCCCGACGTGGTCTATTCCATTCTTGAAGAGTGGGCGGAGACCGTGTGGGATACCGGCATTGACTTCGGTACGGTCTCGGCGGCTTATAAGGGCCAGCAGATTGAGATCACGACCTTCCGTTCCGATAGTTATGACGGGCAGTCCCGAAACCCCGAGGTCATGTACGGCGATACCCTCGAGGGCGATCTCGTGCGCCGCGATTTCAAGGTCAACGCCATGGCCATCGAGCTGCGCCCGGACGGCACCCGTGAATTCCACGGTCCGATGGGCGGACTCGCGGACCTAGCGAACCGCATCCTCGATACCCCGGATGCGCCGGAGATTTCTTTCCACGATGATCCCCTGCGCATGCTTCGTGCTGCGCGGTTTGCGGCGCAGTTGGAGTTTGACGTCGCCCAGCGCGTGCGCGGCGCCATGATCGACATGGCTGCTGAAATCCAGCGCATCACCGTAGAGCGCGTACAGGTGGAGCTCAATAAGCTCATCTGCGGTGTCGCGCCGTGGAAGGGCATTGACCTGCTCGTTGACTCCGGTATTGCGGATTATATTTTTCCGGAGATCCCGGCGTTGCGCATGGCCCCCGACGAGCACGCGCAGCACAAGGACGTGTACGCGCACTCGCTGACAGTACTGCGCCAGGCCATGGAGCAGGAAGAGGACGGCCCCGACCTGATTCTGCGGTGGGCGGCGCTGCTCCATGACATTGGCAAGCCGGATACCCGCGACACCACCGACGGCAAGGTCACCTTCCACCATCACGAGGTAGTGGGCGCGAAGCTCACCCGCAAGCGCCTGCGCAAGCTGAAGTTCCCCAAGGCTACGACCGAGGACATCGGCCAGCTGGTCTACCTGCACATGCGCTTCCACGGTTTCGGCGATGGCCAGTGGACCGATTCTGCTGTGCGCCGCTACGTCACCGATGCCGGTGATCTACTCCCGCGTCTGCACAAGCTTGTGCGCGCAGACTGCACTACCCGCAATGAGCGCAAGGCCCGCCGCCTCCAACGCACATATGACCAGCTGGAGGAACGCATCGCGGATATCGCGGCCAAGGAAGACTTGGCGCGCGTGCGCCCAGATCTCGATGGCAACGAGATCATGGAGATCCTCGGCCTTGAACCTGGTCCCGAGGTAGGCAAGGCCTGGTCTTATCTCAAGGAGCTGCGCCTCGAGGAAGGCCCGCTGGAGCGCGAGGTTGCTATTGCGAAGCTGCGCGAGTGGTGGAATTCTAGATAGGGATGTACGCAGACAGACTTTTCAACGCCCTCGAGCGCAACGATCCCGCCCCTGGCCAGCTCCTTGTGGCGGCTCCCGACGTCCTCGCGCCCCATTACAATCGCTCCGTCATCCTTATCATCGAGCAGCATGCGGGGCGGACCTATGGTGTGGACCTGACTAAGCGCTCCGAAGTCGCTGTTTTCAATGTCATGCCGGAGTGGCTACCAGTGGTTGCTAAGCCGCAGGCCCTCTACATCGGCGGTCCGCACAATCAGCAGGCGGCCATTGGTGTGGCGCTGACGAAACAGGGCGTGACCATTGAGGAGCAGCCGGCGCTGAGCCGCCTCGCCCCGCGCGTGGCTCTCGTAGATTTGCGGGTCGGTTCGGATGCCGTCACCGAATTAGTAGAGGGTATGCGTCTTTTCGCCGGTCACTTCGAGTGGGGTCCTGGCGAATTGGATGAGGAAATTGACCGCGGTGAGTGGTACGTGGCCCCTGCCCTGCCTCAGGACGTGGTTTCCTCGGGGTCAACGGATACGTGGTCGGATGTCATGCGCAGGCAGGCCATGCCCCTTCCGTTGTTCGCCACTTTCCCGCGCTATATCGATGAAGATAATTAGCGCTCGTCCTTTTCTTCTGCGCTAACATCTCTGCCATGCGTGCGGAGATCATCAAGGCAATACGGACCTGCATGCCCATCGCCGTCGGGGTGGTGCCGTTGGGCCTCGCCTTCGGCGTGCTCATGGTCCAGACCGGTTTTGACTGGTGGTGGACCCCTATCTTTTCCATCATTATTTACGCTGGCTCGATGGAATTCCTCGCCATTTCCATGGTTACCGGCGGCGTGACGCCCGCCGTAGCCGCGCTGACGGGTTTCATGGTCAACTTCCGGCACATCTTCTACGGGCTGACCTTTCCGCGCGATGAGATTTCGAGCCGCCTCGGCCGCGCTTATTCGACGTACGCGCTTACCGACGAATCCTATGCCGTGCTCTTGGCCCTCCCCCGTAACTCGCGTCCAAGTGGCGTGTTTGTTTTTAGCGTGCAGCTGTACTGCCAAGTCCTATGGGTCGGTTCCGGGATCATTGGTGCGGTGGCAGGCCAGGCCATTCCTCCTTCGGTGAAGGGGTTGGAGTTTGCCCTAGTTGCCCTGTTTATTGTGCTCGCGATTGATTCTTTTCAGAACAACAAGGATTACTCCCTTCCCCTGTCAGCGGCGGCCCTGGGAATCCTCGCCAGCTTTCTATTTCCCGGTCAGCTGCTCATGGTGGCGCTGAGTGCCTACTTTGTGGTCTTGGTGGTGCGCTACTTCTCTCCGCGTATCGACAATGCGCTGATTCTGCGGAGGGAGCCGACATGCCAGACGGAGTAACCCTCGGTAGCATTTTCGCCGTTTTGATCCCCGTCGGGATAGTCACCGTCCTCTTGCGTTGGCTGCCCTTCGGGTTCGTCAAAGCGCTTAAAGGAAGCCAGTTCATCAGCATGTTGGGATTCACCATGCCCGTGGGTGTGATGACGGTGCTTGTGGTCTATACCTTGTTTGGTCAGATCCAGGACACGGGAAGCCTAATACCTCCCCTCGTCGGCGCAGCGGTTACCGCAGTATTGCACCTGTGGCGCCGGAACTCGGGCTTGTCCATCTTCGGTGGCACGGCCGTGTACATGGTGTTAGTGAACCTGGTGCTTTAAAAGTCCCCGTACAGGGCGATGGCCTCGGTCCACAGGGAGTGGAACTGGAAGGCGTCGATAAGCTCGGCGTCGATGTCGGGGTACTTGTTGTAGGTATCGGGGTGTGGGACCACGCTCTGTGGGATGTTGGCGTCACCCACTGAGGCGGTTGGCGTGGCGGCACCGACGATGGCGTCATTCGGTGCGAGGGCAATCATGCGCAGCATGGTGCAGGCCTCGCCGTTAATTTCCTCCAGCTCCGCGATGTGAATGGCAGTGCCGACCTCAGGAACAGTCATGGTGGTGCGAACATAAAGCTTTTTCATGTGCTCTCACTCTACCCGCGCATAGCGAGCCGCCATAGACGCGCAGATCATCAACTGCACCTGGTGGTAGATCATGAGCGGGAGGATGAGCAGTCCCAAGGAGGTACCACCGGAGGCAAAAATAACCGAGGCCATGGGAAGGCCTGTGGCCAGGGATTTCTTCGAACCACAGAATTGGATAGTGATGATGTCTTCCCTGCTGAATCCCAACTTTTTACTCACGACCTTGGTCAACCACAGCATGAAGAAAACGAATGCGGTGGAGAACACAATCTGAAAAAGAATTTGCCATATGCTAATCGTCGCCCAGATCCCGTCGATCATTCCTTTCGAAAAGGCCGCATACACCACCATGGCAATGGAGCCACGGTCCACCACTTTCGTGGCCTTGCTCGCTGCGAGTTGTCCTACCCATTTTCTGGTGAGCTGGCCGAGCACGAAAGGTAGGAGCAAAAGGACAGAAATCTCAAGGAAAACTGAGCTATCGATATGGATGCCGTCTCCCGCGCCCATGAGTGCCATGACCAGCAATGGCGTAAGCAGAACTCCAGCGAGGTTTGATGCAGACGCAGAGACGATTGCTCCAGGAACATTTCCTCGGGCGATTGAGGTAAAGGCTACCGATGATTGCACCGTGGACGGTACGAGCGTGAGGTAGAGGATTCCCAAGTAAAGATCGTTTGGAATGAACGCGGTGAGTGGGCGGAGTGCGAGGCCGATGATTGGGTAGACCACGAAGGTAAACACCAGGATGGTGAGATGGAGCTTCCAGTGTTTGATACCGTTGATGGCTTCTCGCGTTGAGAGCCGCGCGCCGTAAAGAAAGAAGAGAAGGGCGATCGCGATATTCGTGAGGACATCGAAGCCGTCTGCAAAGCTTCCGCGTGCGGGAAAAACGATAGCGATTGCGACGGCGAAGAGGATGAGGATGATGAGGGGGTCGAGTCTTTTAAGGCGCTCAATCATAGAAGAGAGTCTAGACGCCCCTCACGGTTTCACGTGAAACATCTTTTCAAGCCCCTGCGTCCCCGGGGATAGCCTCTAGGCGGAGACGTTTTTGATTGTTCCACCGTTGTTTTCTACGCCGTACTCTGTAAGCGGTTTGGGGCTGGGTCCGCCGGTAACTTCACCACTGCTGAGGTCAAAGCTGGAGTAGTGGCTAGTGCAGGTGGCAGTCATGCCTTCAATCTTTGTAATGAGGGAGCCCTGGTGTGGGCAGGTCTGGGAGTATGCCTTGAACTCCCCTTCAGTGGGTTGAGCGAAAATCACCTTGTCCACAATGATGGCTGAGCCGACGGGAATTTCTGTCGCAGCGATCTCTGCGGAAGGCTCCTTGCCGCAAGCGGCGAGGTAAGCCCCGGCAAAAGTGGTGGCGGTACCAAGCAGGAAGAGACGGCGTGAACATGTTGTCATGCTGATTACTCTATCTGATTGATGGAGTGTGTTCTGGAGGATGGTGGGCAGCTAGCTGAGTTTGCCATCCCACACGGGGAGCTCGTCTTCCCTACTGCCGCTGAAATCATAGGCACCGTAGTTTGTGCCGACATCGCTATAGATTGTTCCGGCTATGGTGTGCCCGGTGCGGTTATCGCTAGAAAGCGCATAAGTAGCCCCTGCCCCTAGAATGCTGAGGCTGAGCGCGGCGGCAGCGATGATTCGAAACGTGCGGATGTTTGTAACTTTGTTCATGGGATCCATGGTGCGCCGAAGATCGTGTCTTGTCACGGCACCGCCTCGCTCTCCCATGGTGTTGGTGCACACTTCTCAGTGTTGGTACAGGATAAAGAAAAGGGCTCCGCCAATGGTGGGGGATTCCATGGTTGGCGGAGCAATGTATTTATTTGAATGTGACGAAAAGTGTGTGGTGGTTATTTGTACCGATTGATTACGCCACTGTGCTTTAAAGTAGGTGTTAATTCTTGTCCACGTTATCGGCGCGTGCCGCAGCTGCGCGGGCCGCGGAGACGTCGACAGTCGGCGCTTCTCCCCCGCACCCGCCATCGCCGCAATTGCAGGAATCACCGCAGCCTTCGTCCCCTTTGTGCGCCTGGTTCCACAGGTACGAGGCACGGGCGCCCATGTTTGAACCGATGGATAGCGCGAGGATTGCCACGACGAAGGTGAGCGCGGGGATAAGCCACATCCATCCCTCCGCGCGCAATGCGATGATGCCACCGAATACTAAAGCGACGCCGCCCAAGAACCAGAACGGGCCCGCGACAGCATGGGCATTATCCCAGGCTTCTCTAGATGTGCGGATTTCCGCGAGACGTAAGCCAACGACGCTATTTCCAGGAAGCTTGCGGAGCGTGGCAAGGCCACCGACGACAATAAGTACCGCGGCCAAGATGAGGAAAATGATTCCGACTACGAGCATGCCCCTTAGTCTATCCGGCTTCCTAGCTGGCGAGAAAGCCGGTTCAAATTATTCGCATCCTGCTGTAATATACATTTCGTGTCGCTTGGTAGATATTAATGTACTTATCATCGAGCGAGAAAACCGACATGGTAGCAACCATAGAAAAGACTCAATCATGACATTCAAGAGTGTTCTCAACTCTCTGTTGTTCAAGATTATCGTCGCGATAGTTTTGGGCATCATCGTTAGCCAGTTTGCCCCGGAGTGGTTCGGAAGGGCCTTCGCCACATACAACGGCCTGTTTTCAAACTTCCTTGGCTTCTTCATCCCCGTTCTTATTCTCGCCCTTGTTGCCCCTGCAATTGCAGGCCTTGGACGGGGCGCCGGTAAGTGGCTGGGTATTACTGCAGGCATCGCTTATGGCTCAACTATTGTGGCGGGCCTTGTCGCTTATGGCCTGACCCAGGCCCTCTACCCCACTTTGCTGGGTGGACAAACGCTTAATACGGACGTCGCCGACATTGATGCCGGTGCTCTCGAACCCTACTTCACCGTCGAAATGCCTGCACCTTTTGAGGTGATGACAGCTCTATTGCTGTCCTTCTGTATCGGCGTGGCCATGACCACCGTGAAATCTGACAACCTATACGCGATCACTAAGGAATTCGAGAATGTTGTCATCAAGGTGATCTGGGGATTCGTTATCCCACTTCTGCCGTTCTACATCTTTGGCATGTTCCTTTCCCTAGGTATGAACGGGAATATCGGAACGGTGTTGGTCGCCTTCACGAAGGTTCTTCTGCTTGCAGTCGTTATGACCTTGGTTTACCTTGTGCTCCAGTACGTCATTGCAGGTGCCATTGCAGGTAAGAATCCATTCAGCGCATTGAAGAACATGGCACCGGCCTACTTTACCGCGCTGGGTACTTCTTCTTCTGCGGCTTCGATTCCGGTCACTTTGGACGCCACTTTGAAGAATGGTATTTCCAAGCCCGTAGCCGGCTTTGTCATCCCTCTCTGTGCGACCATTCATCTTTCCGGTTCGATGATAAAGCTGACGCTATACGCTTTCGCGATCGTGTTTATGGCAGATGGTATGGAAGCTGACCTGGGTAAGGCCTTGGGATTCATTCTGTTGCTTGGCATCATGATGATCGCCGCCCCCGGCGTTCCGGGTGGTGCTGTTATGGTCGCGGTCGGCTTGTTGCAGGCCAATATGGGCTTTGATGATTCGATGGTGGCGTTGATGATCGCCGCCTATATTGCAATCGACTCCGTTGGTACTGCAGCAAACGTTACTGGCGACGGCGCCATTGCGATGATCGTCGATCGTTTCGCGCGGGACAAGATTGACGGCCTAGAGGCTGAGTCAGACGCTGCGGCTGCCGACGAGGAGCCCGCAACGGCATAAGTTTCACGTGAAACGCTGGATGTTTCCCCCTCCCTAGCCTGCTTTCCATCCCTGGTCTATACGTCTAGATCGCTAACTCGGACTCTGGCTCTGGGAGGGGGATTTTGTTTATTTTGGCGAAAACTTCGTGGTCTACTGATTGCGCACTTTGCCATCAAAGGCCTCGGTGAAAAAATAAAGCAACTCTTGCGGGAAACCTATAGAACATGTATTCTATAGGTGGGAGTGGGGAACGTAATTGTTCGGCTACTTTAGGGGTGCAGCTACCCGTGGGAACCACAACAAACTCTTCAACGTCAGTACCTACTGCGTACTTTTCTCACTCAAACCCGCACGATCCAGAATGCATGGCGGGCCAACTCATGCGGAGAATAGAGTACGAGTTTTGGTCTAGTGTCCAACCGCCGCTCGATGCCGATTCAGATACTGCCTTTTTGCGTATAGGGCAAAAGGCAGGAAAGTCTCCTGCGCATGTGGCGCGGAATGTCATGGGATTAATCCGTCTCAGTGAGTTGCCGAAAGTAAAGGTTCTGCAAGATGCTGAGTTCTTGCTCGATATGCAAGCCCTGGTCGCTATCGATCAGGTAATGGCAAAACTCGGGAACCCTCTCTCATCGGTGGTCGCCGAAATTGACAGTCAACTTTCGGCGTGGCTAACGCCGACTAAACCGAACCAGGTCTTCCCCAGTGCTGAAAAGATTCGGCGAAAAGTGCGAGACATCGCCAAAGTCTTGGATGATTCAATCGAGTTCCGGGACAAGCGGAAAAAGAATCGCTACTCGCTTCTTACTCGGGGAGAGCGTGCGTCGATTGAGCTTGAGGTGGACAGCAAGGTCGGCGTCGTAATCCACGAGACTATTAAGCTTGCCGCCAAAGAGCATGACGTTTCAATGGCGGATGCCTTGATTCTACTCATTACGGGCAAAATTCAGCCTGAGGCGGGAAAGGTCGTCGTACATGAATACAAAGCTACTGACGTGGAGGGGGCTCCAGTCTACGTTCAGGGACATGGGTGGACCGGCGAGGGGGTTCCAGCGTCGAAAACAGTGACGCGGGACTTTAGTGAAGCTCCAGGACCGTGCGATGGCTATCAGCCTTCTGAATTTACCCGAAAGTATGTCGAGGGGCGCGATGGTACCTGTCGTGCGCCCGGATGTAATCGTCCGGCATGGACATGTCAGCTGGACCACCGGATTAACTATTCCGATGGCGGCCCAACGCATGCATCAAACTTGGTTGCTCTTTGCCAGCATCACCACAACATGAAAACAGATGGACGGGCGTTCTACATCCTGGACCCGGTTACTGGTGACGTTGTGTGGTTGTACGAGGACGGAACTTGGGCCGTAACTGAGGCAACCGGCCCGTTGGCACCAGCCTCGAAGGTGTGGGCCCGGACCATTGCGGAAGATGTGGTTGCGCACCGTCGCAAGATGCACGAAGAGGCGCAAGCTTTGAAAGTTGAGATGGACGGCGGAGAGATGGTCGAAATATTCGACAAGACGGACCCTGCGGAACGCTACTCGAATGGGTACGACGATATCCCCTTCTAAGCACTTAGCCTGCGAAAGCATCGAGAAGCTCACAGAGAATTAAGGAGTCATATGGGGAAGGTGGACTGAGGTTTATTGGCCGTCGCTTATTTCGATACCGATAGGCTCACCGCCTGTGCACTCGGTTAGGGCACGGTTTCACGTGAAACGGCCCCTTCCATCGGGGTGCGCGGTGGCGCGCAGCGTGATGAAAGAGGCCGTCGGGAGGCGGACTGCTCTAGGTCGCTAGACATCTCACTTTTAGCTATCGTTGCCCGAAACGCTACCCGGCAAAGTGCAGATGAGGCCTGACTAGGGCTCGGTGGGCTTAGTGGCAGCTTTCATCTTCGAGACAAAGTCGGTAACTGCAGCAGCGAGCATCTCGGTGGGTCGATTATCTTCGTCAAGGTGTGCGTCAACGATCTTTGTTAACGCGGATCCTGTAATCGCGCCGGCTGCACCGGCGTCGATAGCGTCCGCGACGTGTTGGGGAGTCGAAATTCCGAAGCCGAGGAGAATCGGTGCCCCACCAAAACGCTTCACGTTGCTCACTACTTCATCGAGCCCGCGCGTCTCCGATTCCTTCTCGGTGCCGGTGACGCCGTCGCGCGAGATCGCGTAGATGTAGCCTTTGGAGTACTTCGCTACGCCCTCGAGGGTCTTCCCGGAGGCTTGTGCGGGTGCGATGAAGATGGGATCGATTCCTGCTCGGTCGGCTGCGTCGACGAAGGGGGCGCCTTCGCGAACGGGGACGTCGGGAAGCAAAATGCTATCGGCGCCGGCCTCTTGGAACTCGGCATAGAAGGTTTCTAGCCCCCGAGTGAAGGGGACGTTGCCGTAGATGAGCATGCCGATGGGCAGGTCTGGGAACTCGCTTCGAATTGTGCGGATTTGCTCGATGGCAGAATCTACCGTCGCGCCGCCTGCGAGGGCGCGGATGTGTGAGGCCTGGATCGTGGGACCGTCGGCGACCGGATCTGAGAAGGGAACGCCGAGTTCGAGCGCGTCAGCACCACCGGCGACGGCCGCGCGAACGATGGTGAGGGCGGTTTCTGGGTCGGGATCGCTCAGCATGATGAAAGGGACAAAAGCCCCTTCATTGCGGGCGGCGAGACTGGAGAAGAGTTTCTCGTAGCGGCTCATTATTTGTCCTCCGTGATCTTGAATTCGGGGTGCGCGTCGAGCGTGCGGCGGACGTGATCGATGTCCTTGTCACCGCGCCCGGAAAGAGAAACGAGAATGGTGATGTCTTCATCTTTGCGTTTCAACGCATAGGCCAGGGCGTGCGAGGATTCGAGGGCGGGGATAATGCCTTCGCGGCGGCTGAGGAGCTGAAAAGCTTCGAGGGCCTCGGCGTCGGTGATGCCGACATATGTGGCTCGGCCGGTCTGTGCGAGGTGGGCGTGCTGTGGGCCCACGCCCGGGTAGTCGAGTCCGGCCGAAATGGAATAGGATTCCTCTACCTGTCCGTCGGCATTGCGCATGAGGTAGGAGCGGGCGCCATGGAGAATTCCGATGGTTCCGTTATTGATAGTGGCGCCATGGTGCCCGGAATCGAGTCCTTCTCCCCCAGGCTCAGCGCCGACGAGTTCGACAGATTCTTCGTCGATAAAGTCCGCGAACATGCCAATGGCGTTAGAGCCGCCACCGACACAGGCGACGACCACATCCGGTAGCCCGCCCGTGCGCTCCAGCATTTGAGCCTTGGCTTCCTCGGAAATCACTTTGTGGAACTCGCGGACGATCGTTGGGAAGGGATGCGGTCCCGCTGCGGTGCCGAGGAGGTAATGGGATTCGTGGAAGGTGGCGGTCCAGTCGCGGAGAGCTTCGTTGACTGCATCCTTGAGGGTTCCGGAGCCGGAATCCACGGGAATCACCTTGGCGCCCATGAGTTCCATGCGGTAGACGTTGGGTTGCTGCCGCTCGACGTCCTTGGCACCCATGTAGATCACACAGTCGAGGTCGAGCAGAGCGCAGGCGAGGGCGGTCGCGGTGCCATGCTGGCCAGCGCCGGTTTCGGCAATGATGCGCGTCTTGCCCATGCGCTTAGCCAAGAGTGCTTGGCCGATGACCTGGTTGGTCTTGTGAGCGCCACCGTGCACGAGGTCCTCACGCTTGAGGAAGATGCGTGCCTTTCCGCCAAGTTTGGTCGCTTCGGTGAGCGGCGTGGGGCGGCCCAGGTAGTCCCGTAGGTAGCCGGCAAGTTCCTTGCGGAAGGCCGGGTCATTCTGGGCGTCGACGAAGGCGTCCTCGAGCTGGTCGAGTGCTGGGATGAGTGATTCGGGAACAAATTGTCCGCCAAACTCACCGAAGTAGGCGGGAAGAATGGTCTCCCTGGTGTCCTGATCGTTGGTCATGATAGTCCTTTTGTCTCGGGCTGTTGCTAGGGCTCGGGTTGGGGATTAATACGTAAAGTGACGAATGATATGGAAGGCCTGAGCGATGAGTGCACTGTCTTTTCGACCGTTCACTTCGACCCCTGAATTGATGTCCAATCCGGCGGTGCCGACGCGAAGCGCCTGGGTGAGGTTCTCTGGATTCAGGCCCCCAGCAAGAAGTGACTTTGCTTTGACCTCGTCCGGGACAGTTGTCCAGTCGAAGGAGGTACCGGTGCCGCCGGCGCCCGAGTCGAGGATGAGCATGTCGGCGGCGTTGGCAAGCGCAGCGGCAAGGGTGGGGCCATGGGGTGCAGTCATATCGATGGCGCGCCACACCTGGCGCTCCCCCGCTACTGCGCGGACGGACTCAATGAGTTCGAGTTCGGCCTCTGTGCTCCCCTGGTAAGGCGCGTGGATCTGCAAGGCGGAGATCCCATCGATGGCCAACTCCTCCCAACCCGCAGTGCGGCGTGAGACCGCGACATAGCTGAGGTCGGGCTCATGAGCGATGATATCGAGTGCAGTTTCACGTGAAACATTGCGCGGTGATTCCTCTTCGAAGATGAGACCACCGTAGATCGCGCCGGCGGCGCGGGCGGCTTGGGCCGCAGACCACGTAGTAAGACCGCAAACTTTGTTGTGCCCATAGACGAGTTCACGGGCGGCGCGGTCGATGTCCGGTGCGCCGGTGAGCTGAGAGCCAACGAGGAAAGCATTGGCGTGAGATCCCAGGCGGCGAACGGTCTGGTTATCGCGAATACCGGACTCCGACACGATGACCTTGCCAGACGGGACGTGGTGTGAAAGGCGCTCGGAGCGTGTGAGATCAATGCTGAGGTCGTGGAGGTTGCGGTTGTTAATTCCGATGACATCGATGCCAAAGGAAGTGGCGCGGGCGACTTCCTCCTCGGTGATTGCTTCGGTAAGGACATCAAGTCCAAGGGAATCCGCGAGCTGCTTGAGTTCTGCGTAGGTGTCGTCATCGACGATCGACATCATGAGCAAAATGGCGTCGGCGCCGAAATGGCGCGCGGCATAAACCTGGATCGGGTCAACGATGAAGTCCTTGCACAAGACGGGCAGGTGCGTGGATAGCGCCACAGTCTGCAGATGGTCGTAGTCGCCACCAAAACGATCCGGTTCGCACAGCACCGAAATGGCTGAGGCGTAGCGCGAATACACGCGAGCGATGGCCCCAGGTTCATAGTGTTCCCGAATGAGCCCCAGTGATGGCGAGGCGGACTTGCACTCCATGATGAAACGGTTGGTGCCGTTGAGTGCATCGTAGAAGGAACGTTCTGAGCGCGGGAGAGCAGCTAAATCAACGTGTGCCAGGCGCTCACGGATTGCGGGCAGATGCGTGCGGCGCTTGGCGACGATCCCCTCAAGCACGGTCGGCAGAGCCATAGTTCGCCTCCTCGTGCTTCTTCAGCCATGCGGCGACGGTTCCATCCTTAATGAGTTGGTCGGCATGCGCGACGCCCTCGTGGATGGAATCGGTAGTGCCATTGAGATAGAACATTGCGCCGGCGGTGGCGGCGATCGCGTCGTAGTGGGCAGGCTTGCCGGTACCGGCGAAGACCGCCCGGAGGGCCCTTGCGTTTTCTTCACCGTTGCCGCCGGCGAGGTCGGAGAGCTCGTGGCGGGAGATGCCGAGGTCCTCCGGGGTGAGCTCGTAGTGGCTAATGGAGCCGTCGCGAAGCTCCCAGACCTGGGTGGTGCCGTGGACGGCAATCTCATCGGTACCCGCGCCGTGGACGACGAGCGCGCGCGTGCGGCCAAGATCCTTGAATACTTCAGCGATGAGCTGGCCCTGCTCGGGATTGGCGATGCCCATGATCTGGAACTCTGGGCGGCCCGGGCTGAGCAGCGGACCCATGGTGTTGAAGAGGGTTGAAATTCCGAGTCCCTTGCGTACCGGTTGCACGTGAGCAACTGCCGGGTTATACGCAGGAGCGAAGAGGAACGTGAAATTCGAGGCTTCGAGTTGGCGGACCGCGCGGTCCGGATCGAGGTCGAGCGGGATGCCGAGGGCCTCAAGGACGTCGGCGGAACCCGACTTGGAAGATACGGAACGGTTGCCGTGCTTGACCATCTTGACCCCGCCGGCGGAGGCGACGAGAGATGCGCCGGTGGTGACGTTGATGGTGTTAGCGCCATCGCCACCGGTCCCTGCGGTGTCCATGAGCCCCTTTCCGGTGACTGGGAAGGGACGCCCGGCATTGAGGAAGGCGCGCGCCGCGCCGGCGACATCGGCGAAGGTTTCGCCGCGAGTACGGATGTGGGTAAGGAGAGCGGCGATATGAATGTCGTCGTACTCCCCTACTGTCAGTGGGGTAAAGACCTCGATAGCTTGCTCGAGCGTTGGATGTGAAATGTCGAGGAATTCCTGCAGTGTCTTGAGGGCGTGGTTATTAGTCATTACTTGGCTCCTTCCATAGTGGGGAGAGAGGAAAGTTGTTTGATACAGCGTTCGATGATGATGGGTCCCGTCGGCGTGAGGACAGACTCGGGGTGGAACTGCAGGCCGAGGGCCATACCGTCGAGAGTTTCCGCCGCCATGGTGACAGGGCCGATATTGGTCTCGGTCTCCGCGAGGCTGCGCATCTGGGCGGGAATGTTCGCGCAGCCCAAGGAGTGATAGCGCGCAACGGGGACGAGGCGGCCCACGTAGTTCGGGTTATCTGGCTCGGAATCAGTAGTGAGCCCTTGGAAGAGCGGGTGCTTCGCGCCAGCGTCGGTTAGCGTCGTGGGAACAGAGGAACCGTGCACCGGACCGCAGGCTTCAACCCTGCCGCCGCAATGCTCGAGCAGCGCCTGGAAGCCCAGGCAGATGCCAAGGATGGGGATGCGGCCGAGGGAGGCGTCGACAAGCTGCATCATCGATCCGGCGTCGCGGGGATGACCGGGGCCGGGCGAAAGGATGATGATGTCGGGCTGGGCGGCAAGGACCTCCTCCACCGGCACGGTGTTGCGGAAAACGGTGGTGTTGTAGCCGGCGAGCGCGTCGACGAGGTTGTAGACGAAGGAATCGTGGTTATCAATGAGGACGACGTGTGGCTTCATCGGATGACCTCCAGGGAAGCGTTGTGTGCCTGGGCGATGGCACTGAGCACCGCGTAGGCCTTGTGGACCGTTTCGTCGGCCTCGGATTGCGGGATGGAATCGCGCACGACTCCGGCGCCGGCCTGGACAACGGCCGTGCCGTCTTTGACGTAGGCGGAACGGATGACAATGCAGTTGTCCATGGATCCATCGCCGCGCAGGTATCCGATAGCACCCCCGAAGGATCCGCGGCGAGTGCCTTCGGTCTCACGGATGAGTTCCATGGCACGCAGCTTCGGTGCGCCGGTCAGCGTTCCCATGTTCATGCAGGCTCGGTAGGCGTCGAGGGCGTCGAAATCCTCGTGCAGCGTCGCGACGACGCGGGAGACCAAGTGCATCACGCGGGAATAGCGGTCCACTTGGAGCAGGTCGGCGACCTTTCTGGTGCCGGGGACGGCGACGCGGGCAAGGTCATTGCGCGCTAAGTCAACCAGCATGATGTGCTCCGAGACCTCTTTGGAGTCGGTGCGCATCTCGAGTTCGTTGCGGATGTCCAGCTCGTGGGTCGCACCACGCGGGCGGGTGCCGGCGACCGGGTAGAGCTGCACCTGCCGGTCAGCGGCCGTGTACTTCAGGTTGGATTCGGGGGAAGCGCCGAAAAGCTCGTGCTCGGTACCGCGCAGGTAGAACATATACGGCGAGGGGTTGGTCTCTCGCAGCGTGCGGTAGGCGGCAAAGGCATCCGGGCAGTCGAGGCTGAACGCGCGGGAGGGCACGACCTGATAGATATCGCCTGCATGTACGTTGTCTTGGAGGCGCTCGACGTGGCGGCGGAAAGCGGCGTCATCAATGGAAGCGCGTGCGCGAATGGTCTCGCGCGGTGCCGGGGCTTCTGGAGTAATAGGTACGGTGACAACGGCCCGGTCCAGCTCTTCTTCGAGCGCGTGCTTGTCGACGCCCCATCCCTCTATTTTCGCGGTCTCCGTCAGGTGGTCCACCGTGAGGACGTGCTCGGCTACCAGAAATTCATAGTCGGGGTATTCGTTAGGGCCATCAGGAACCGGCGGCAGTGCCTCGAAGGTATCGACATAGTCGAAGGCGAATCCCCCACCAAGGAAAGGCAGCGACTCGCCGGAATAGAGCTGGCTAAACTGCAGTGTGCGCAGGATATCTGCAGTTGAGGTGGCGCGGAGGCGGGCGCGCTCATCGTGCTCGGTTGAGAGCTCGAAGCTAAAGGTGGCGCTGCCCTCACCGTTCTGGCTCATCCTGGAGCGGAAGTCCTGACGAAGTTCATCTAAGAGTAGGTGCCCGGACGGAGTTAAGGCCGTTGCGGTGACTTCCTGGCCGCGGCACACCACCTTGAGTGCCGCCTTGGTGATGGCGATGCAGGTGAGGTTCTTCTTGGACTCGATGTCGGCGGACTCTAAGAGCAGGGAATCCTGCGGAGTGGCGAGGGCATAAAAGAGCGCGCTGGCGTCCGGTATGTACCTGACCTCGCGTTGGGCTGTATACGGCATCCTGTGTCTTTCTTTAACGATAGTGAGTGCTGCCGCGAGCTTCGCAAGAGAGCAAAACGCCGAAAAGCCCGCAGCTGCGGGCCTAAAATATGGGAGAACAACGAGGCCCGCGGGTTACGCGCGCCACCACCAAAGGTTAGATGTGTTCTTCACATCACTGACTCTAACACCGATACCTTCCGCCGTACAGATAAAGGTCATTCGGGTACCCCCGTGGCCTCATGGTGGTACGGGGCCATGGAACTGCAAGTGATATAGGAAACATGCAGCTAGAGTGTGTGATGTAACACTCTAAAACTGTAGGCCTATAGCTTTTGTAGGACTAATAGTACCCCCGCGCGGGAAAAATATTCATAAAACTGCTGCTTAAAAGGGTGAAAAGAGGATTAAATAACGGTCACTACTGTCACTCTTGAGTAGAAAAGGACCACTATGTTCTCTAAAACTGCTGCTGCTCTCTCAGCTATCGCTCTGAGCACTGTTGCCCTCGTGGGCTGCTCCTCGTCGTCGGAAAGCGCCAGCGGGGATTCCGGAGGCGGAGACTCCTACACCATCGGAATTAATCAGCTGGTTCAGCACCCCTCCCTCGACGCCGCCGCAGAAGGCTTCCAAGAAGCCTTCGAGGAGGCGGGCGTGGACGTGGATTGGGATGTTCAGAACGCCAATGGCGAGCAAGGCACCGCGGTGTCCATCTCTCAGCAGATGGCGAACGCTAACCACGATCTCTACCTGGCCATCGCTACCCCAGCCGGTCAGGCAATGAGCAAGTCCATCAAGGACAAGCCTTTGCTGTTCACTGCGGTGACGGACCCCGTGGAGGCGGAGCTCGTGGAGTCGCTGGATAAGCCGGGCAAGAACGTCACTGGTACCTCCGACGCCGCCCCCATCGAGGAGCAGGTAGAGCTCATTAGCCAGCTGGTCCCAGACGCCACATCTGTGGGCGTCGTCTACTCCTCCGCTGAGGTGAATTCCAAGGTGCAGGTGGAGCAGCTGACGGAAGCAGCCAAGCCGAAGGGGATTGAAGTGAAGTCGCAGACGGTGACCTCCGTGACGGAGATCCCCCAGGCCGTGGAGGCACTGGGTGATGTCGATGCCATCTACATTCCGACCGATAACATGGTCGTCTCCGGCATCTCTTCGCTCATCAAGGTAGCGAATGACAAGACCATCCCGGTCATCGCTGCGGACTCCGGTGCCGTCGAAGGTGGTGCTGCAGCCACCATTGGTATCGACTACAAGGAGCTGGGCCGCCAGACCGGTGAGATGGCGCTGCGGATCCTGCAGGATGACGCTGACCCGGCCGAAACTCCGGTGGAAACCGCTTCTGAATACACCTACGTGATCAACGAAGACGCAGTGAAGGCACAGGGCATTGAGGTGCCGCAGGAGATCCTAGACAAGGCTGAGACGCTGTGATTGGTGCACTCGAGCTAGGCCTCATTTATGCGGTGATGGCCGTGGGCGTCTACCTGACGTTCCGTGTGCTTGATTTCCCGGATCTGACAGTTGACGGCTCCTTCACTACCGGCGCTGCCACTGCAGGCGTACTCATTACGAATGGGGTCAACCCCTTTGTGGCCTCGTTGGCTGGCTTCGCCACGGGATTTGTGGCGGGTTGCATCACAGGACTTCTACATACGAAGGGCCGCATTGACGGGCTGCTCGCTGGCATCCTCACGATGATCGGCCTGTGGTCCATCAACCTTCGCATCATGGGAAGCGCCAATGTGCCGTTGCTCTCGCAAGATTCGGTATTTACTCCTCTGGACGCGGTAATGGGAACCTGGGCAGGAGTGGGTCTGCTTGCGGTGGGTTCGGTGCTGCTCTGCTTGCTCATTGTGTGGTTCCTGTCCACGGACTTGGGACTCTCGTTGCGCGCGACGGGTGACAATCAGCAGATGATCACGTCCTTTGGCGTGTCCACCGATTTCACCAAAATCCTGACCTTGGCCCTGTCCAACGGCCTGGTGGGTCTGTGCGGTGCGCTCATCGCGCAGTACCAGGGTTTCGCCGATATTTCGATGGGCATCGGACTCATTCTGGTTGGTCTGGCTTCCGTCATCCTGGGCCAGGCGGTACTCCCCCAGTCGCGCCTGTGGCTGGCCGTGGTGGCCGTGGCCTTGGGCTCCGTAATTTACCGGCTCATTATTTTCGCCGCCCTCCAGGTGGGCCTCAACCCGAATGACATGAAGCTCATCACGGCGCTGCTGGTTATTGTTGCTCTCCTGGTGCCTCGCATGACGCGGGTACGCGGCAAAAGGAAGGCCTAAATCATGCTCAACATAGACAAGATCTCAAAGACCTTCTTTCCGGGGACAGTCAACGAACGCCGTGCGCTTCGCGACGTCTCCCTGGAGCTTGCCTCCGGTGACTTCGTCACGGTTATCGGTTCAAACGGTGCGGGAAAGTCAACTCTTCTGAACTCGATTGCGGGCCGGCTCACCCCGGATTTTGGGAAAATCTCGATCGACAACAAGGATGTGACCAGCCAGCCGGAGCACAAGCGTGCGAGGAAGGTCGGGCGCGTCTTTCAGGATCCTATGGCAGGTACAGCGCCGAACCTGACGATTGAGGAGAACCTCTCGCTCGCTTATCTGCGCGGCAAGAAGCGCGGACTCGGTCTGGGCCTCAATTCCGCGCGCCGGGCTGTCTTTGTGGAACAGCTAGAGTCGCTCGAGCTGGGCTTGGAGGAGCGCCTTGGGACGAAGGTGGGCTTGCTCTCCGGCGGTCAACGCCAGGCGCTGTCATTGCTCATGGCCGGCTTTACCAACCCGAAGGTGATGCTTCTTGATGAGCACACGGCCGCCCTTGACCCACAACGCGCGGAGCTGGTGACCACTTTGACGAAGCGCATCGTGGAACAAGGTCAGCTCACCACGCTGATGGTGACGCACAATATGGCACAGGCGCTGCAGGTGGGAAACCGCCTCATCATGATGCATGAGGGAGAGATCATTTACTCCGCCGACGCCGAGCAGAAGGCGAAGCTCACGGTGGAGGATCTCATGGCGGAGTTTGCGAAGATTAAGGGCGCTACGTCCGATAGGACCCTTTTGCAGTAGCGTTCCTCCGTGGTTGTTTCACGTGAAACCTAGGTGTCGTGTTTGGCAGCACCTAGGTTTCTTTCTGTTCGTGGGTCTAGCACCTTTGTGAAGGTTTGACGGTGACATAAAAAGAGGGCCCAGCACAACGCTGGGCCCTCTAAGGGTAAAGCTAGTTGAACGTGAGTGGAGCTTACTTGAGCTTGATGAGCGCGGAAGAGAAGTAGTCCTCGACTGCTGATGGGTCATCGAGAGGGAGAACAGCGCCTACGTACTGGTCCGGGCGAACGATGACCACCGCTCCGTCGCGGGAAATTCCGCGGGCATCGAAGATGTCCTTGTCGCCAGGGAGAGCGTTGAAGACATTCTCCCAATTCGGAATGTTGAACTTGCCGTTGCGCGGGCGGAACAACAGTGGGGCGTCAAGAATCTCATAGTCGTGATGGTTGGTCTGCTGGTAGATAGCCTTCACGTCGAAGTAAGTATTTTCATCAGCTCCCTCCGGGGTGAACGCGGCCAGGATGGGACCGAGCTTCTCGGCCCACTCGCTCAGAGTGGAGCTCTCGCCGGCTTTGGGGGCGTCGGCAAAGGCGTAGATGCGGTAGCGGCCATCGGCGGTGTGCTGGTGGCCCAGGTGCTGAGGGTAAGCATCGCAGCGGCGGAGGACCTCAAAGGACTTGAAGCGCTTGCCTACCGGGAAGCCGGTAGCAAGGTCCTGGTGCTGTGTTGTACCGACAATCAGGTTGTCTTCGTACTGCGTCATCATGCCAGCGGCGAACTCCTCCGCAGCGACGTAGTACTTCTCCACTGCCTCCGGATCATCAAGCTCTTCGGTAGGTGTGGCCATGAGGGTGGACCACTCGCGGTCGAAGTTGATGAGGTTCTGAGCAGCTGGCTGACGCTCGCCGTGGTAGGTGGTCAAGAGTTCCTTCGGGGCGCGGCCGTCGAGGACGTGGCCGAGCTTCCACCCGATATTGAAGCCATCCTGCATGGAAACGTTCATTCCCTGACCGGCCTTTGCTGAGTGGGTGTGGCAGGCGTCGCCGGTAAGGAAGACGCGCGGGTCCTCGTCGTTATCGTCGAAGGCATCGACGAGTCGGTGGCCTACCTCGTAGACGGAGTGCCAAGCAACCATCTTGACGTCGATGAAGTAGGGCGAGTAGATCTCGTTGGCCTTCTCGATGATCTTCTCAATCGGGGTGGAGCGGACCTTGTGATTGTCATCCTCGGGCACGACGCCGAGGTCGACGTAGATGCGGCAGAGGTAGCCGCCCTCACGCGGGATGTGCAGGATTGAGCCGGCCTGGGAGTGAATGGCACACTTGGTGCGCCAATCCGGGAAGTCGGTGTCAACCACGACATCCATGACACCCCATGCGTGATTGGCCTGGTCGCCCTTGAGCGAGCGGCCGATGGACTTGCGAACGCGGGACTTAGCACCATCACAGCCGACGACGTACTTGGCGCGTACGTCGCGCGGGTTGCCGTCGACATCCTCGAGGTGGACCGTTACCGGGTATTCGCCCTCCCCTACCTCAAGGGAGACGAAGTTCCAGCCGTAGTCCGGAGTGATGCGGCCCGGGGCGCGGTGCGCATAGCGAGCGAAGTAGTCCAGCACGCGGGCCTGGTTGACAATGAGGTGGGGGAATTCAGAGATGCCCTGCTCGTCGTCGATGGGGCGAGCGCCGCGGATGATCTTGGACCGATCCTGCGGATCCGGGTTCCAGAAAGACATCTCCGTGATCTCGTAGGCCTCTTCTGTAATTTCCTTGGCAAAGCCGAAGGCCTGGAAGGTCTCCACGGAACGGGACTGGATTCCATCGGCTTGGCCTAGCTCGAGGCGGTGTGGGCGGCGCTCGATGATCCGCGTATTGACGTCCGGGAACATGGCCAGCTGCGCTGCGGCGATCATGCCGGCTGGCCCGGAGCCCACAATGAGAACGTCCATTTCATCCGGAAGTTCAGCGACGCGATCGATGCCGTATCCGGCAGGCTCGTGCACGCGGGGATCTTCCGAAACGTAGCCGTTGTGGTGGAACTGCACTGTGGACTCCTTAGTTAGCGGTTGTAGTTGACGAGAACAAAGAGAGTGATGGGGGTAGCGGCTGCTCCCCCACTTCTATGTGAGCTTCGCTCGTTGAGTTGGTGACTCAGTTCAAGGCGTCAAGAGGATGTGAGCTGGGTCGTATATGAGAATCATATATGATGCGTTCCCCGCGCACAATGGCTTGTGCAGAAAGGGGAGCGCATGGGTGGAGGGGCGTCGTCTAGCGCGGGCTGAAGATGAAGTGACCCTGGGATTGCTCGGCCTCGTGCTCTGCTCCGAGGGCTATCCCCTTGCGTTCGCGCAGGATGAAGGTGCAGATGAAGCCGACGATCGAAGCGGATACGAGGTAGCCTGACACCGCAAAAGTGGTACCAGTTGCCTCGACGAGCGCGGCGGCGATCATGGGGGCGAAGGCGCCGCCCAGGACCGAGCCGAGGGCATAGGTAATGGAGACGCCGGTGGCGCGAATAGAGGCGGGGAAAAGCTCGGCGTACATCGCGGACTGCGCACCGTAGGTCAGGCCCAGGCCCACGGTGAGGAAGAGGAGTGCGCCGTAGAGGAGACCGAGGCTTCCGGTATTGACCAGCGGGAAGAGGGCGGCAGCGCCGATGCCCTGCAAGATGAATCCCAGGAGGTAGGTATTTCGGCGGCCGATGTAGTCCGAGATGAAGCCGGCGAACAAGGTGGTCAAGGCCCACGAGAAGGCAGACACGGTCACGGCGTTGAGGACATCACCACGGTCGAGTGCGACGGGGCCCTCCGGGTCGGTGGCGTAGCGCTGGATGTAGCCGCCCGTAGTCATGTATCCGACGGTGCCGTTACCCGCGAAGACGAGGGCGGCGACGAGGACGAGCGGGGTGAACTTCTTAAACAGCGTGCCAATGGGGTTGGTGGCTTCTTCCTCTTCGCGTTCCGCAATCTCCGCGAATACTGGGGACTCGTCGACGCCCATGCGGATGAGGTAGCCCACCAAGACGAGGGCAAAGGAGAGGAGGAAGGGAACGCGCCAGCCCCAGTCCATGAAGGCGTCGCCAGGCGCGATGGTGTTCATGATGGACAGCACGCCGGAGGAGAGCAGCAGGCCGGCGGGCACGCCGATCTGGGGGCCTGCGCCGTAAAGGCCGCGCTTGTCAGTCGGGGCGTGTTCCACCGCCATGAGCACCGCGGAACCCCATTCGCCACCAGCAGAGATGCCTTGGATGATGCGCAAGGTGATGAGGAGAATCGGCGCCCAGATGCCGGCGGTTTCATAGGTTGGCAGAACACCAATCAGGGTGGTCGCACCGCCCATGGCGATGAGCGTGACCATGAGGACCACGCGGCGTCCGAAGCGGTCGGCGAAGTGCCCTGCTAGGAACGCGCCAACTGGGCGGAATAGGAAGGACAAGCCAACGGTCAGGAAGGAGATGATGGTGGCCAGGCCACCTTCGAGCGGGCCGAACATGAGGTGGTTGAACACGAGTCCGGCCACCGCTGCATAGAGGAAGTAGTCGTACCACTCGATAGCGGTACCGATGGTCGTCGCGGCGACGACACGGCGGCGTTCGGCCGTCGAAATTGTCGGCGTGACAGCTGTGTGCGACATGATGTGATTCCTTTCGGCATGGGGTGTGCCATATACGGAAAAGCGTGTGAGTTGAACCACTTGCGGTGGTGCTAGGGATAATATACGATCTGGGCAAGGATTTGTTCACAATTAAGGATTCTTCATGGCTGTACCTGAGTTCTTGCCGGTAAAACCGGGCAAAATGATCGCCGTCCATGTGGCCTTTGAGTCCCGCGCGGCACAGCGCGGCCGCTGGCCCAAAACCCCGAGTTACTTCCTCAAGGCGACAAGCACGCTGGCTGAGTCGGACGGGATTGTCGAGCGTCCCGAAGGAACTGAACTGCTGGCCTTCGAAGGCGAAATCGCACTCATCATCGGCACTCCGGCCCGCAATGTCTCCCTTGAGGATGCGTGGAAGCACGTTGCCTACGTGACCGCGTCGAACGACATTGGGCTGTATGACTACAAGGTGCAGGACAAAGGTTCCAACACCCGTTCCAAGTCCCGCGATGGATACACCCCCATTGGGCCGGAGCTTATCGACGCCCAGGGGATCGACCCCAAGGGCCTACGCCTGCGTACGTGGGTCAACGGAGAAGTTGTCCAAGAGGGTACGTCCTCCGACGAAGACCTCATCTTCCCCCTCGCCCAGTTTGTGGCCGACCTTTCCCAGCACATGACACTGGAGACCGGTGACATCATCCTCACCGGCACTCCTGCTGGCTCTTCCGTCATCGAGCCTGGTGACGTCGTTGAGGTCGAAGTTGATGTGCCAGGAGGCGTGAGCTCCGGCAAGCTGAAGACCACCGTGAAGGAGGTCCCCGCCTCTTTCGATCCGCAGCTGGGCAACCTGCCCTACGTGGACGATAAGCAGCGCGAAGATGCCTACGGTGACCGCGAATCCGCCGGCCTTCCTCCTAAGGGTGAGGTCGGCCTCGATCCAGAGCTCAAGGCGGCCCTGGAGAAGGCCCCGACCGCCGGCTTGTCCGCTCAGCTGCGCAAGCGCGGCATCAACCAGTCCGTGATCGAAGGCGTGTACCCGCAGGCGAAGGGAACCAAGATGGTGGGCGTTGCCCGCACCCTGCGCTTCGTGGCCGGCCGCGAGGACCTGTTCAAGTCCCACGGTGGTGGTCTCAATGAGCAGAAGAAGGTCTTCGACACCGTCAAGGAGGGTGAGGTCATCGTCATCGAGGCCCGCCAGGAATCCGGTTCCGGAACACTCGGTGACATTTTGGCGCTGCGCGCGAAAGTCCGCGGTGCTGCCGGCGTTGTCACCGATGGCGGCGTGCGTGACTACGAGGCCGTCAAGGAGATTGGCCTGCCCGTCTTCACCCAGGGCGCGCACCCCTGCGTGCTCGGCCGCAAGCATGTCCCGTGGGACAGCGATATCGCTGTTTCTTGTGGCAACGCCACCGTTCTTCCGGGTGACATCATCGTTGGTGACGACGATGGCGTCGTGGTCATCCCCCGCGATATCGCCGCGGAAGTCGCCGAAGCTGCGTTGGCCAAGGAGCACGAAGACGAATGGGTCGCCACCCAGGTGGAGACGGGCGCCAGCCTGGATGGGCTCTTCCCGCCGACCGGAGCGAATAAGGAAGCCTATATCGCGTTCCGTGATGGAAAGGCGGGTGGTCAATGACGGAACCTGCCCTATCAGCTGGGGAAAGCAAGTCCCAACAGGCCTATAACTGGATAAGTCACAAGATTCGTACTCGAGATTATGAGCCCGGGTATCGCCTCGTGTTAGCAACAATCGCGGAGGAACTGGGCGTCAGTGTGGTTCCCGTCCGCGAGGCCATTCGGCAACTTGAAGCAGAAGGGATGGTCACCTACGAACGCAACGTCGGTGCCAGCGTGACCACCTACAATCGCGAGGCCTATTACGAATCCATGGACATCGTGGCCACGCTAGAAGCAAATGCCACGGCCCAATCCGCACCGTATCTCGATGCGGAGGATATTGCCCGGGCGCAGGAGATCAACCAGCGCATGCAGGAGCTCGATATCCACCACGATCCAGAAGAATTTACCCAGCTCAACAAAGAATTTCATAGCGTTCTCTTCTCCAAGTGCCCGAACGAGAGGCTAAAGAACTTGGTGGTGGACCAGTGGAAGCAATTGGAATACCACCGCGTCTCTACCTTTCGGTATGTGCCCGAAAGAGCTCAAGAGTCAACGCGCGAGCACGAGCAATTGCTCAGTCTCATCGAGGCTGGCGCGGAACCCGCCTACATAGAAAAAGTGGCCAGGCAACACCGACTGACCACTCTCAGAACCTATCGCAAGAAAAACGACTAAGGAGTCGAAATCACCCATGGCTATCAACAACGATGCTGCTAAGCCCACCGATCTCCCCGAGAAGATCCTTCACTACATCAACGGCGAGTTCGTCCCGTCGATCGACGGTGATGAATTCGAGGTCTTGGATCCGGTAACCAATAAAACCTACATCAAGGCCGCCTCCGGCAAGCCGGAAGACATTGACAAGGCTGTCGCTGCTGCGAAGGAGGCCTTCGAGAACGGCCCGTGGTCCAAGGCACTGCCGCGTGAGCGCGCCCGTGTGCTCAACAAGATTGCGGATATCGTCGAGAGCCGCGCGGACAAGCTTGCCGCGTGGGAATCCTTCGACTCCGGCCTACCCATCACTCAGGCCAACGGTCAGGCTAAGCGTGCAGCGGAGAACTTCCGCTTCTTTGCTGACCTAATCGTCGCCCAGGCTGACGACGCCTACAAGGTACCGGGCCGCCAGATCAACTACGTCAACCGCAAGCCGATTGGCGTGGCGGGCCTGATTACCCCGTGGAACACTCCGTTCATGCTGGAGTCCTGGAAGCTCGCCCCGGCCATCGCCACCGGTAACTCCGTCGTCCTGAAGCCTGCTGAGTTCACTCCCCTCTCTGCACAGCTGTGGGCGGGCATCTTCGAGGAGGCCGGCCTGCCGAAGGGTGTCTTCAACCTGGTCAACGGCTTCGGTGAGGAAGGCTATGCAGGCGACCCGCTGGTTAAGCACCCGGATGTTCCTCTGATTTCCTTCACCGGCGAGTCTCGCACCGGCCAGATCATTTTCGGCAACGCAGCTCCTCACCTCAAGGGCCTGTCGATGGAGCTGGGCGGCAAGTCCCCCGCCATCGTCTTCAGTGATGCTGACCTGGAGACCGCGATCGATGCTTGCATCTTCGGCGTCTTTTCCCTCAACGGTGAGCGTTGCACCGCTGGCTCCCGCATCCTGGTTCAGCGCGATATCTACGATGAGTTCGTGGAGCGCTACGCCGCCCAGGCTAAGCGCGTGAAGGTGGGCCTGCCCTCCGATCCGACCACCGAGGTCGGTGCCCTGGTACACCCGGAGCACTACGAGAAGGTCACCTCCTACATCGAGATCGGCAAGCAGGAGGCCACCCTGGCCGCCGGCGGTGAGCGCCCGGAAGGCTTCGAGGAAGGCAACTTTGTCCAGCCGACCGTCTTCGTTGACGTCAAGCCGGATGCACGAATCTTCCAGGAAGAGATTTTCGGCCCCGTCGTTGCTATCACCCCGTTCGATACCGACGAAGAAGCACTCGAGCTGGCCAACAACACGAAGTACGGCCTTGCCGCCTATGTCTGGACCTCGGATCTGAAGCGCGCCCACAACTTTGCCCAGAACGTTGAGGCCGGCATGGTGTGGCTCAACTCGAACAACGTCCGTGACCTGCGCACCCCGTTCGGTGGTGTCAAGGCCTCCGGCCTGGGCCACGAGGGCGGCTACCGTTCGATCGACTTCTACACCGATCAGCAGGCCGTCCACATCAACCTGGACAAGGTACACAACCCGGTCTTTGGCAAGCAGGACTAAGACGTCCACTCTCTTCTCCCCCACCACTACTTCTATCTAAGGAGCCATCATGGCTGACATTCAGGCCCCCGATATTCTGCGTTGCGCCTACATGGAGATCGTCGTTACCGATCTCGCTGCATCTCGAAAGTTCTACGTTGACACCCTCGGCCTCGTCGTGACCGAGGAAAACGAGAACGAAATCTACCTGCGCACCTACGAGGAGTTCATCCACCACAACCTCGTGCTACGCCAAGGCCCCGTCGCTGCCGTTGCTGCATTCTCCTTCCGTGTTCGTTCGCCGGAGGATCTGGACCTCGCCGAGGAGTTCTACAAGGCACGTGGTTGCGAGGTTCGCCGTAACAAGGATGGCTTCGTCAAGGGCATCGGTGACTCCGTGCGTGTGCAGGATCCGCTGGGATTCCCGTACGAGTTCTTCTACGAGGTTGAGCACGTCGAGCGTCTGGCTTGGGCATACGATGCCCACATCCCTGGCGCGCTTGTTCGCCTCGACCACTTCAACCAGATCACCCCGGACGTTCCTGCCGCCGTGAAGTACATGGAGGAGCTCGGCTTCCGCACCACCGAGGACATTCGCGATGAGGAGGGAACTGTCTACGCTGCATGGATGCGCCGCAAGCCGACGGTGCACGACACCGCCATGACCGGTGGCGATGGTCCGCGCATGCACCACATCGCTTTTGCTACCCACGAGAAGCACAACATCATCGCGATTTGTGACAAGTTGGGTGCACTGCGCGAATCCGACCGCATTGAGCGCGGCCCGGGCCGCCACGGTGTCTCCAACGCTTACTACCTCTACCTGCGTGATCCGGATGGCCACCGCGTGGAGATCTACACCCAGGATTACTACACCGGCGACCCGGATAACCCGGTCGTGACCTGGGATGTCCACGATAACCAGCGCCGTGACTGGTGGGGAACCCCGGTTGTCCCTTCCTGGTACCGCGATGGCTCCACCGTCCTCGACCTCGATGGCAACCCAGTGCCGCTGGTGGCTCGCGAGGACGAGTCCGAGCTGGAGGCAACCATTGGCGCAGACGGCTTCTCCTACACCCGTAAGGAAGATGCAGAAGAAATGCCGGAGTGGAAGCAGGGCGAGTACAAGCTGGGACACCAGCTCTAAACAGGCCTCAGCACTCAGGTTTATGAACGTGGTCCCGCGGCGTCGATAAGAAAGCGCACATATCGCGGGACCGCGTTGTCGTTTCACGTGAAACCATCAGGTTTAACGAACCTGTTAAACAGAACAGATACGTTCTACAACACCTTAAGGAGCGAAGTACATGCTGGATGAGAAACAGCACATCGCTATTGCAGATGAACTGGCGCAAGCCGAAAAGGATCGCACCATGGTCCCGCTGCTGACCGCCCGTTTCCCGGAGATGAGCATCGAGGATTCCTACGCAGTGCAGCGCGAGTGGGTGCGCCGCGGCATTGAAGACGGGCGTCGTCTCGTCGGCCGTAAGATTGGCCTGACCTCCAAGGTTATGCAGGAAGCCACGGGAATCACCGAGCCAGACTACGGCGCCATCTTTGAAGACCAGGTCTATGAGAACGGCTCCACCATCGAGCACGCGCAGTTCTCCAATGTTCGCATTGAGGTCGAGCTGGCCTTCGTGCTCAAGGAAGAGCTGAAGGGCCCGAATTGCAGCATCTTCGACGTGCTGCGTGCAACAGAGTACGTCGTCCCTGCTCTGGAGATCCTCTCCTCCCGCATCGAGATGGAAGGCCGCACTATCGTCGACACCATCTCGGATAACGCAGCCCTCGGCGCCATGGTCTACGGCGGCAACCCGGTGGATCCCGCGGACGTCGATCTGCGCTGGGTGTCCGCACTGCTCTACCGCAACGAGTCCATCGAAGATACGGGTGTGGCGGCGGCTGTGCTGAACCACCCGGCAATGGGCGTGGCTTGGCTTGCCAACAAGCTTCACGCGCACGGCGATAACCTTGCCGCCGGCGACATTATTCTGGCCGGTTCCTTCACCAAGCCCATGTGGGTTGAACCGGGCGATACCGTCCATGCAGACTATGGAAAGTTGGGGTCCATCACATGCCGATTCCAGTAAAGTTGCCGCCTACCTTTGCAGACGTCCTAGAAAAGGCCGAGCAACCACTCGTTGGTGCCTGGATCTGTTCCGGCTCGGAGGCCGCGGCGGAGATCATCGCCTCGGCTGGTTTTAGCTGGACGCTTATCGACGGCGAGCATTCGCCTTATGGCCTGGAGACCATTCTTTCCTTGCTCCGCGCCACTGATGCCTATGGTCTTACGCGTGTGGTTCGCGTGCCTGTGAATAACACGGCGCTGATCAAACAGTACCTTGACCTGGGTGTACAGAATCTGATGGTGCCCATGATTGATAACGCCGAGGAAGCGGTAGCGGCCGTTGCAGCCATGCACTACCCGCCCCGCGGTGTGCGCGGCGTCGGCTCGGCTCTGGCCCGCTCTTCGCGCTGGAATGGCGTGGAGAACTACCTCGCCAACGCGTCGGAGACGGTGAGCCTCACGGTGCAGATTGAGTCTGCGACCGCGGTGGAGAACGTGGAAGAGATCGTGGCTGTTGAAGGCGTGGACAACATCTTCGTCGGCCCCTCGGACCTGGCGGCCTCGATGGGGCTGTTGGGTCAGCAGACCCATCCGGACGTGCTCGAGGCGGTCAATCACACATTTGAAGCAGTTCGTGCTTCCGGAAAGAAGGTAGGCGTCAACGCCTTCAACCTCGAACAGGCCCAGAAATACATGGCTTCTGGCGCATCATTTGCCCTGGTTGGGGCGGATGTTCAACTTCTTTCGGGTGCGGCACGCCAACTGGCAGACAAATTCCATTTGGGAGGGTAAAAAAGAACCATGAGTGAAAACAACAAGGTCAATATTGACGAGCTGCTGGCCAAGGTTCCAACTGGCTTGCTGATTAATGGTGAGTGGGTAGACGCCTCCGATGGCTCCACTTTCGACGTGGACAACCCGGCAACCGGTGAGGTTATCGCTACCCTTGCTTCCGCTACTTCTGAGGATGCGAAGAAGGCTTTGGATGCAGCCTGCGCCGTGCAGGATGAGTGGGCACGCACGTCCACCCGCGAGCGCTCCAACCTGCTGCGCCGTGCTTTTGACCTGGTGCAGGAGCGCAAGGACGAGTTCGCTGCGCTGATGACCCTGGAGATGGGCAAGCCGCTGGCAGAGTCCTATGGTGAGGTTACTTACGGCGCTGAGTACCTACGCTGGTTCAGCGAGGAGGCCGTTCGTGACTACGGCCGTACCCTGCCGGCGCCGGAGGGCACCCTGCGCATGGTGACCCGTCGCAAGCCGGTGGGCCCGTGCTTGCTCATCACCCCGTGGAACTTCCCGCTGGCTATGGCTACCCGCAAGATTGCCCCGGCCATTGCCGCTGGTTGCACCATGGTGGTCAAGCCCGCCAAGCTCACGCCGCTGACTACTCAGTACTTCGCACAGACCATGATTGATGCCGGCGTTCCTGCCGGTGTGGTCAACGTGGTCTCCGGTAAGTCTGCTTCGGCCATCTCCGAGCCGATCATGGCGGATTCCCGCCTGCGCAAGGTTTCCTTCACCGGCTCTACCCCGGTGGGCAAGACCCTGCTCAAGGCCGCTGCCGACAACGTCCTGCGCACCTCGATGGAGCTGGGCGGCAACGCTCCGTTCATCGTCTTTGAGGACGCTGACATCGACCAGGCCGTCGAGGGCGCAATGGGCGCCAAGATGCGCAACATCGGTGAGGCCTGCACCGCGGCTAACCGCTTCATCGTCCACGAGTCCGTCGCCGATGAGTTCGCGGAGAAGTTCGCTAAGCGCATCGGTGAGCTCAAGGTGGGCAACGGCCTCGATGAGGGTGTCACTTGTGGTCCGCTCGTGGAGCAGAAGGCACTGGATAACATCACCGCGCTTGTCGACGACGCCGTGGAGAAGGGTGCCAAGGCCATCGTCGGCGGCAAGCCGGGTGAGGGCAAGGGCTACTTCTACGCCCCGACCGTTCTGACCAACGTTCCTCGTGATGCCCGCGTGGCACAGGAAGAGATCTTCGGCCCGATTGCTCCGATCCTGACCTTTTCCGATGAGAAGGAAGCGATTGAGATTGCTAATGACACCGAGTACGGCCTGGCCTCCTACGTGTTCACCGAGGACTCCGACCGTATGTGGCGCATCGGTGACGGCCTCGAGTTCGGCCTCATGGGCTTCAACGCTGGTGTCATCTCCAACGCCGCTGCCCCATTCGGTGGCGTGAAGCAGTCCGGCATGGGCCGCGAGGGCGGCGCTGAGGGCTTGGACGAGTACACCTCGCTGCAGTACATCGCTATGCGCGACCCGTACGCGAATGCATAACTAGTGCATTAATTTCGCCGCTGACAATGCTGGCATCTCCTAGGTGGGAGGTGTCAGCATTATTGTTTTCTGCATAGTATTCGTAACCCTGTTGTGTGACAGCACTCATAGTCAAATCGTGATCACGCACAAACAACTTTTTCAGTGTGCACTGGGACACAATTACTGGCTATGCACCGAAAGACACCGGGTTCGTCCGGTGGATTCTCGGGCCGACATAGCTAGTAAGGAGGAGTTGGCGTGGACACATCGACACAGGCACCAGTGCTACCCGCTCGAAATGTACAGCCCGGGCACCGGGCTCCCACCGAACTTAAGGGCGGCCTGGGCGCCGGGCGCCTAGGGACAACGTCGCTAGTCTTTATGATTATCGCGGCGTCGGCACCTCTTACTGTGCTTGCGGGAGGAGTGCCGACCAACTTCGCAGTATCTGGATTGTTGGGTGTTCCCTGGGGATACCTCGTCCTGGGAATTATTCTTGTCTTTTTCGCCGTTGGTTACGGGATTATGAGTTCAAAGATTCAGAACTCTGGAGCGTTCTATGCCTACGTGTCAGAAGGACTAGGAAACCGCCAAGGAATCGCGGCCGCGATTCTGGCTTTGGTTTCTTACAATATGATGCAGGTTGGGCTGTATGGCATTTTCGGGTTCTCTCTGGCCAATCTGATCAACGGGTGGTTTGGAACAAGTATCTCGTGGTGGGTTGCCGCCTTGGCTGGTTGGCTCTTGGTGGCTGTCATGGGTGTCAGCAATGTTGATTTTTCTGCCAAAGTCCTAGGTATATTGGTAGCCCTCGAGTTCGTTGTTGTTGCTGCAGTCTCAGTTCTTTCTCTTGGCGTTGCCCCAGAGGGTATTACTGCGGAGACGGTACGCCCGAGCCAATTCTTTACCGATGGTATAGGCGTTCTCCTTGCCTTTGGAATTGCAGCCTTTATGGGGTTTGAGTCGGGTGCAATTTACTCGGAAGAAGCGCGTGATCCAGAGCGGACTGTCCCGAAAGCTACCTATATCGCCGTGGGAACGATTGCCCTTTTTTACGCCTTTTCGGCGTGGGCATTTGCTCAAGGAGTGGGGCCGTCCGTCGTCATCGATAAGGCAACTGAGCTTGGTCCCGATCTGGTCTTCGTGTGGTTGGGCGACTATTCAGCGCTTGCTGCCAACATAGCGAACTGCTTGTTTGTAACTTCGCTTATTGCTGCCCTCGTCGCATTCCATAATGCCGCAGCGCGGTACTTCTTCTCCCTTGGGCGCTCACGCGTCCTTCCCGAGAAGTTCGCGGTGTCATCGTCCAAAGGAGCACCTATAGCTGGGTCGCTCACTCAGACTTCCATTGCTTTCCTAGTAGTCGGTGGCTTTGCAATTGCGGAAAATGGCAGCGACATGGGCGAACTATTCCCAGTCCTCACGCTTTTTACGTGGCTGACCAACGCCGCGGCGTTCGGCCTGGTCTTCCTGCTCGCAGTGGTGAGTGTGTCCATCATGGTATGGCTCAACAAGCAGGAAAAAGGCTACAACCTCTTCACGCGGATCATTGCACCGCTTGTATCAGCTTGCGGACTCGTGGCTGTCTTCGCATTGGTGCTGATGAATTTCCCGCTCATGATTGGCGACACCGGTTCGGATGCCCTCGTGTGGGTGATGCCCGGAATCATTATCGCCTCCGGAATTCTTGGGCTGATGTGGGGCGAATACCTCAAGCACGCTAGGCCGCATATTTACGCAAGTCTTCAAGACAATCTTGATCGAATCTAAATCTTCAGAAAGGTAATCATGGAAAAGAAGCATGTAATCGTCGTTGGTGCGGGATTCGCAGGTCTAACGGCAGCGCGAGAGTTGCAGACCGCTGGAATTGGGTATCACATCGTAGAGGCTCGTGACCGCATTGGTGGCCGTGCTTGGACTGACGATAGGCTCGGACGCTCGCTGGAGATTGGCGCAACCTGGGTGCACTGGCATCAGCCGCATGTCTGGTCCGAAATCACTCGTTATGGCCAGGATATTATCGCTTCGCCCGTTGTAGATACCGCATATTGGTATGCCGGTGGTGAGCTGAAGTCCGGAACGGAAGCAGAAATGGATGCCAAACTGGCTCGGCCGATGGAGAAGATCTTCGAGAAATCTCGCGAATTCTTCCCAGAACCGCACAAGCCGCTGCTTGTGCTGGATGAGAAATTCGGTGCATCTCAAGAATTGAAGGATGCTTTCCTGGCTGCAGATCAGGCTGGAGTTCTCGATGCGTTGGAGGACGGTGACTTTACCCAGGAAGAAAAGGATCTGTGCAATGCGTATTGGTCGGCTGGATACATCGGGTACCCAGAGCAGGGGTCCTCTTTGATGGCCAAGCAGTGGGCAGCCTTGTGCGATCACCGTCTTTCATTGGTGGATGAGCAAACGCTGCGATTTAAACTTGTCAATGGCATGCGGGGTATCTACGGCAACATCGCAAAGGATCTAACCGGAGAAATCCGTTTGAATACTGCGGTGACTGCGATTGAGCACGGAGAAGATTCGGCCACCGTTACGTATGCGGACGGTACCTCCGAGACGGCGGATGCTGTGATTGTTACGGTTCCGGTTGGTGCGTTGGGGAACATTAAATTCACCCCGGGTCTGCCTGAAGGCTCGCAGAAGACTATCGAGCAGAAGTGGAATTCGACTGGTTTCAAGGCTTGGATCAAGATCAAGGGTCATCACAACATCTTCGGTTACGCGCCCCAGCCTGCAGTCGTATCCGTGCTTCGTTCTGAATACTTCGAAGATGATGACACGACTATCTGTGTTGCCTTTGGCTCCGATCACGAGAAGATCGATTTGGAGAGCATTGAGGATGCTCAAAAGGTTGTCGACCAGTGGCGCCCAGATCTCGAGGTTGTTGGTGTCACCGGTCATGACTGGGTAGCAGATGAGTATTCGGGCCAGGCTTGGGCTACCTTGCGTCGAGGCCAGTTCACTGAGGGCTGGCACCACTTCCGCAGCTCGACTTCCTCGTTGCACTTCGCTGGAGCAGACTGGGCTTCCGGTTGGCGTGGAGTGGTTGTCGATGGAGCCATCGAAACTGGAATCTCTACCGCTCGCGAGGTTATCAACAAGTTGCGTGATTAACCGCTAGCCGCTGCACGGTACGCACTCGGTGACTTGTGGTACTCCGCCTTGAAGATGCGCGAAAGGTGCGAGGGGTCGTGCAGGCCATAACGGGCGCTGATGTGGCTGATTGATTCCTCGGAGCGCCGCGGGTCCACGAGGTCTCTGCGGATGTGTTCTAGGCGCCTGGTTCTGATGTAGTGACTCACGGAGAGTCCCTGCTCGGCAAACTTGGCGTGGAGGTGGCGCACGGACACAAAGAGTGCTTGGGCAATGGTGCTGGGACCTAACTCGGGGTCGCCCAAGTTCTTCTCGATGTAGGCGGTGGCCTGGTTGAACAGGAGCGTGCCCGCGGAAGGTTCCTCGGCCACGTCGGAGGAGAGAACCGACACTAACATGGTGAGAGCCGAGCGGACCAAGGCCGTGGCGTGCGGGCCCTTGAGCAGATCGAGGTTCTTCGCGAGCTGCTCAAAGAGGGGAACCGCCACCGCGCCCAGGCCATGCGAGCGTGAGATGGGGTTCGCGGTGAGGCGTTGGATCTGTGCGGGTGAAATATCGAGGAAGCTCTGCGGGAAATGCACAATGAGTGTGTTTTGCTCCTCCGGATAGCGCAGAGTGTAAGGCCGTTGGGTGACATACAGCGCTAGGTCGCCAGGGTGTAGCTCACAGGTTCGCCCGTCCTGGCTCATGGTTGAGGATCCGGTGATTTGCAGGCTGAGCTTGCAAAAGGGGGCCTCGCTGGCGGCTATCTTGAAGCGATTCACGGTGTGCGGGGAGGTGCACATATCGAAGAGGGATATGTCCCCCACTTTCGTTGACCGCAGCGTGGCGTGAAAGGAAGAGGGGTCCTCAGTGTCCACGTCGAGTTGTCCAAAAGACTCGGATGACGCGGTGCGCCATGACGCGATATCGAAGTACTCAACGGCGGAAGTAGACATAAGTGGCATCATATCGTGAGAACTGGCACATTTTTGGACAAATTGTGTGCACTCAGAGTCAATAGAGTCGGTGTGGTGCAGGTAACATCCTAGGTAAAAGTTTCTTTGGGCTTTGTTCGCGGGGCCCTCGACTTCTTTACAAGGAGATCTCATGACTCAGTTCGCCACCTACGCTGATCTGCTCAACGCCATCACGGATGAGAACGGACGCGACATCTTCAACCCTGCCACCGGTGAGGTTGTTGGCCGCGCCCCAGAGAACACCGTCGAGGACCTCAACGCTGCAGTTGAGACCGCACGCGCAGCGCAGAAGGACTTTGCCAAGCTTAGCGACGCTGAGCGTTGCGAGCTGCTCACCAAGGCAGCTGCCGCCATCGACGCTCATGCCGAGGCACTCGTGGAGCTGCTCTCCCGTGAGCAGGGCAAGCCGCTCAACGGCCCGAACGCCCGCTTCGAGGTCGGTGCCTGCTCTGGTTGGCTGAATGCTACCGCCTCCTTCGAGCACCCCAACTACACCGCCGTTGATGATGACATCACCGCCACCGTCAACTACCGCCCACTAGGCGTTGTCGGTGCCATTGGCCCGTGGAACTGGCCGATGATGATCACCATCTGGCAGATTGCGCCGGCGCTGCGTATGGGCAACGCGGTCGTCGTCAAGCCCTCTGAGTACACCCCGCTCTCCGTATTGGGCCTGCTCAAGGTAGTGAACTCCGTGCTGCCGGAGGGTGTCCTCCAAGTCGTTAGCGGCGCCGGTGAGGTTGGCGCGGCGCTGACTACCCACGAGGGCGTCGACAAGATCATGTTCACCGGTTCTACCGCCACCGGCAAGAAGATCGTGGAGGCCAGCGCGGACAACCTCACCCGCCTCACGCTGGAGCTTGGCGGCAATGATGCGGGCATCGTACTGGATGATGCCGACCCGAAGGAGATCGCCGGCGACCTTTTCTGGGGTGCCTTCATCAACACCGGTCAGACCTGTGCGGCGATGAAGCGCGTGTACGTGCCGGAGTCGCTGTACGACGCCGTCTGCGAAGCCCTCGTCGAGGTGGCCAAGGTCTCCCCGATGGGCGTGGGCTTGGAAGAGGAGAACGTGCTCGGCCCGCTGCAGAACAAGCAGCAATTCGACATCGTGGACAACCTCGTCACCGCCGCCAAGGATTCCGGTGCCCGCGTGCTGCTGGGCGGCGACCCGGACTACGACGCGCCGGGCTACTTCTACCCCACCACCCTGGTGGCGGACATCGACCCGGACAACCCGCTGGTCGTGGAGGAGCAGTTCGGTCCCGCACTGCCGATTGTGAAGTACACGGACCTCGATTGGGCCATTGAGCAGGCCAATAAGCTCGATGTGGGTCTGGGCTCCTCCGTATGGTCCTCCAACCGCGAGCGCGCTCTGGACGTCGCCGCGCAGCTGGAGGCGGGTACTACCTGGATCAACGCCCACGGTGCTGTGGATCCGCGCGTGCCTTTCGGTGGTATCAAGTCCTCCGGCTACGGCGTGGAGTTTGGCACCGAGGGCCTTAAGGGCCTGGCGTACCCGCAGATCATCAACGGCTAAAACCGCCGTGGCGCTGCTATTCTTAGCGCCATGAGCACCGCCAAAGTCCCGGAGATCGAGTACGCAGCCTTCGACGCCATGAAGGAGGTTGCGTCCTCGCTGAAAGCTGCCTACCTCACTAGGGCCGCTGAAGCAGGCAACGACGTTGAATCGCAATGGTGGATTCGCCAGAACTGGCTGGTAGAGGACATGGTTGGCGAGGTTGATGCAACTGACATCGAAGCCATCCGATCCGCTGCGGCTCTCTTTGCGCAGCGGCTTGAAGCCCTCTCCTCCGAGCACAAAGCGGCATAGCCTATGCTTTCTGCCGCTGACTTCCCCGTTGATCCGCAGGTTATGGAGCAACGGCTAAAGACTCTGCAAGCCAGCTATTTCGGCCGATCGAATGCTCATGGTCCGGCTGTTCCAGAGGTCATTTATGTGGCGGGGCAGCCAGCGTCAGGCAAATCAACGGCCATTGAATCGGTAAAGAACGGTCACGCGGTCCTTGATTCCGATGAGATTCGGAAGCTGCACCCCGCCCTCGACGAGATTGTGGAGCGCGATCCCTTACGCATGGACGTACTCACCAATGGGCCGGTGCCCTATTGGATGTCCTCGCTGATTGAGTATGGCCGTCAGCACGGGCACTCCCTCATCATTGAGAACACGCTGTCCAACCCGGAATTCATCGCGGGTGAGATAGCCAAGTTTCGCTCCGCGGGTTTCCGCGTGAGGGTCGTGGGCTTGGCGGTGGCGCAGGAGGTCTCCAGGCTCGGTGTCGTCCAGCGCTACCTGGAGGCGCAGCGCGTGAGCCGCTACCCGCGCTGGACCAATGAGGTTTCCCACACGTCGGGCTTTAAAGCCATCGTCCCAGGACTGCAAGCGATTGCCCCGCTTGTCGACGACCTCGAGATCCGCACCCGCGATGGCCGCACCTTGAGCGGCATTGAGGATATTGAGACTGAGCGCGCAACCTGGTTCGACTCCCCCGCTGTTCGGGCCGACTGGCTGGCCCGTTTTGACAGCTGTGACTTGAGTGGGCTTGAAGCTGAGAAGCTCACGCACAACCTCGTGGCTGATGCAGAGCGTATCCGCAAACTTTAAGGCTGTGCCCGTGGAACTGCGCGCCCGGTAGGCGGTGGGAGCTTCGTGTCAAAGCGGCTGCTGGCGAGCTAGCGGTCTGCGAGGTCGAGCAGGCTGAGGATGTCGTCTGCGTTGAATTTAAGTTCAATGTGTAGCTAGGCCTTATTAATAGCGTTTGACAACACGCGCTCCTATTTGCCGTCGTATCTCACGAGACGCTGACGTGGATGGCCGCACCATCGACCTGCAGCCTCAGGACTGTGAAGTCATTGCAAAGCAGCGTGGCTTGCACGTTGGACATAGGACATAACGACGTCGATCAGTCCATTTCCGCGTCAAAGAAGAATGTGGCTCGCCCCAACTACGACGCCATGGTGGCATCCCTCGAACGCGGCGAAATCGACGCGATCATCTGCTGGGACCTCGCTGGACAGTCCGATCGGTCGGACAGAATTACTCCCGCACCCCAGCGTAATCAGGGGTGCACCTTAAAAACATTCGGAGGTGGGGGTAACTCCCCCTCGTTGCCCAGAGACAAAATACGCCAGTGGCGTCTGTATGACGCCCCGAAGGTAGGACAAATTCCAATCCAGAGAGGTCTTGCACTGTTGCGGTGCGGTTGTCTTCTTTCTCACCGTATTGCACCCTGCGAAATTAATTGGATACGATAGAACCATGTTGATTTCAGGTTCCGTTTTCATGCGGCCGCTCACCAACCGCTAAGGCGGTTTTCTCCCTCCCGCGGGTCAAAAACCGCTCCGGTCCTTTAGCCGGGCGGCCATTTGCCATGCCCGGCTCCGTTTCAACTCCACGGAGCACACCTGATGTCTACATACGGATACGGCCGTCACGAACATGGCCAAAATTTTCTCACAGACCAAAAGATCATCAACACCATCGTCGATCTTGTAAAACAAACCACCGGCCCCATCATCGAGATCGGGCCGGGAAGCGGTGCCCTCACTCACCCGATATCCCGCTTGGGGAGGGCAATAACGGCAGTTGAGGTAGACGCAAAACTAGCTGCCAAACTCACAAAAAAGACCGCCTCGGCGTCGGTCGAAGTGGTCCATGATGATTTCCTTAACTTCCCGTTACCCGCCACTCCCTGCGTCATTGTGGGAAACATTCCCTTTCACCTCACCACTGCCATTCTTCGAAAGTTGTTGCATGCGCCGGCATGGACTGACGCTGTACTCCTCATGCAGTGGGAAGTCGCTCGCCGCCGGGCCGGGGTAGGCGCAAGCACGATGATGACGGCTCAGTGGTCCCCATGGTTCACGTTTCACCTTGGTTCCCGAGTACCAAGGTCTGCTTTCCGTCCACAGCCTAACGTTGACGGGGGGATCTTAGTGATCCGCCGGGTGGGTGACCCGAAGATCCCGATAGAGCAACGCAAAGCCTTTCAGGCTATGGTGCACACCGTTTTCACCGCCCGGGGACGCGGGATAGGGGAAATTCTCCGAAGGGCAGGGTTGTTTTCATCACGTTCAGATACACAATCATGGTTGCGCTCGCGAGGAATCGACCCCGCAACCCTACCCCCCAGATTGCGCACCAGCGACTGGATCGATCTCTTTCAGGTGACTGGTTCCTCTCCATCGCACCATCGGCCAATTTCACAATCGGGAAGTAGTCAACGCCCTCCTCAACGCAAAAAACGAGGCCGGCGGCGTTAATCTCCCCGCCACCCAAACCGAAATCCACCAGTAGTAGTGGACGACCAGTGCTGGTCTACCGTGAGCCGGGTTATGACAGTGACGTGTTCTCGTCGGGCACAGTCATAGTTCCCGGCGTTGCCGGCGACAGGGTTCTATACCCAGCAGCGGGGCCGATCAAAATTACCCGCACGGGGAACGACCCTGCTGGTGGTTTCGATTTTGATGGAAGCGAGGAGATTAGCCCCTCGACAACTCCCCGTAGCTGGCGAACAGTAGCTCCTGGCGCTGGCGCTCGTTGGTGAGTTTGCGTGCCACACCGAAAGCTTTATTTACTTCTCGGTCCATTTCGTCGTGAGCCTTGAGCAGAGTTTGGTCCATCGCTAACGGGTTGTAGTGCTCCGCGAGTGACCCCTCGGGGTGCCGCTCGCGGGCCCGCAGTACCAACTGTCCAGCGTCGATGATTCGCTGCTGCGCTTTCTCATCTAGTTCACACGGAGCTGGTCCGAAGGAGTAGCTCCCGGTGTACTCCGAAGAACGGAAAAATGAATAGTGGGGATACATCGACTTCCATTTTCCATTCTCCCGGCTCAGAGTATTGAGGGGGCTGGGACCGGGTCCGTAAACCCTTTATGTTTTCCACGCACAGCGGTTTATAGCGACGATCCCTATAGGTTTTCCGCAGAACCTATATGTATTTCTGTGCACCCCCATGTTGTCCGTTTTAGCGGTATTTCGTTGCTACTTCCGCACTTGCGAATAAAATGGTTATTTATCGCCGACACTCCGTCGAGTTCAAGTTCAACGTGTAACGCGAGGCGTTAATGACGTTTCGCGTTATTGGGGGTAGGTTGAAGAGCGCTGTCTCTAACTCCGGTTTTCGTTCGGCCTCGGTCCATTCCGCTACCTCGTGTGAAGAATCTGCAAGCGGTATCAGGCCGTTGAACTATTAGGTTCACCCACAGTTCCCGTGCCTGCACGCATCGAGAAGGACCAGGCGGTGAACTCGAATGACTCGCCTGGTCCAACGTGTGTGTGCGCTCGGCGCGTGGTTCAACCCTTATAAGACTTGCCGGTCACAGCCTCAGCGTTTCGCTCGTGCAGCCCGCAGGCCGTTCAAGATCACGATGACTTCGGCGACTTCGTGTACCAACACGACGGCGGCCAGGCCCAGTACACCGCTGATCGCCAGTGGCATCAACACGATGATGATGGCCAGAGACAGCACGATGTTTTGGTTGATGATCCTGCTGCCTCGGCGGGCGTGCTGCAGCGCCTGCGGGATCAGCCGGAGGTCGTGGCCGGTGAAGGCGACGTCAGCGGACTCGATCGCGGCGTCAGAGCCGGTTGCTCCCATCGCAATGCCCACCGTTGCGCCCGCCAGTGCCGGCGCGTCGTTGATGCCGTCGCCGATCATCGCCGTCGGCGTCTTGGAGGAGAGTTCGGCGACGATGCTTGCCTTGTCCTCCGGTCGCAGCTCGGCGCGCACGTCGTCGATTCCAGCGATTTCAGCCAGCGCCCGGGCGGTGCGAGTGTTATCGCCGGTGAGCATGCTCACTTCCACGTCGTTGTCGTGCAGGGATTGCACGGCATCGGGCACCTCGGGCCGCAACTCGTCGCGCACCCCGATCGCCCCGGCGAGAGCGTCATCGACGGTGACTAGGACGCAGGTCTGGCCTTCGGACTCCATACGCTCAACGTCCGCCTTCAGTGGCCCGGCGTCGATCCATCGGGGGCTGCCGACCAGCACCCGTCGGCCTTCGACGGTGCCGCCGATGCCATGACCGGCTTCCTCGCTGATATCCAAGGCGGTGGGCGCTTCGGGCTCCGCTGCCACGATCGCCGCGGCGAGGGGGTGCGTCGATTGCTGCTCAACCGCCGCCGCGAAGGAAAGCACCTGCGCCCGATCGAATCCGTCTGCCGGGACCACTCCGGTAACCTCGGGCTGGTTGCGAGTAAGGGTTCCGGTCTTGTCTACCGCTAGGTGACGGATGCCGCCGAGTCGCTCGAACGCCGCGCCGGACTTGATGACTACTCCGAACTGGCTGGCCGCGCCGATCGCGGCCACGACCGTCAGCGGCACGGAGATTGCCAGCGCGCACGGCGACGCTGCGACCAGGACCACCAGCGCACGGGTGATCCACGTCTCGGGGTCGCCCAGCAGCGAGCCAATCACACCGACCAGCACCGCCAGGATCATCACCCCGGGCACTAGGGGTCGGGCAATCCGGTCGGCGATCCGGGCGCGGTCACCCTTCTCCGCCTGCGCCTTCTCGACGAGATCGACGAGTGTGGTCAGCGAGTTGTCCGTTCCAGCTGCGGTCGTCTCGACCTCCAGCACACCGGCGGAGTTGATCGCTCCCGCGGGTACCTCGTCGCCGGGTGCGACCTCCTCCGGAATGGATTCTCCGGTGATCGCTGAGGTGTCAAGGCTGGAGCGTCCGGACCGAATGATGCCGTCCGTGGCGATCCGCTCCCCGGGGCGCACGAGCATCAGCTCGCCAGCCTCAAGGTCCTTCGCAGCGACCTCGGCCGTCGTACCGTCGCGCAGCACGGTCGCGGTTTGCGGTACCAGCTTCAACAGTGCCCGCAGTCCGCCTTGGGCCCGGTCCATCGCCTTGTCTTCAAGCGCCTCGGCGATCGAGTACAGGAACGCCAGCGCCGCGGCCTCTCCGACGAAACCAAGGATCACCGCGCCGACCGCGCTGATCGTCATAAGCAAGCCAATGCCGAGCTTGCGCTTCGTGACAAGGTTCCGGATCGCTCCAGGTGCGAACGTATAAGCGCCCAGCAGCAGGCCAAGCCAATACAGTACCGTTGCGGGCGTCTCCAAGTCGGACCAGTCCAGCGCCAGTCCTGTAATGAGGGCTACACCGGAGAAGATCGGTAGCAGTAGCTCGGGGTCTTTCCACCATGGCCGATCGAGCTCTTCGATCTCCGTGGCGGGTTCGTGTTCGCATCCACATGCTGAACTCATGCGTCCGTTCCTTTCTCGCCGCAGCCGGGCACCGAGCACTCAGTGTCGATGCAGGGGGCATTCTCGTCGACGGCCAGTGTCGCGTTGACCAGCGCTTCGAGCGCCGCCGCGAGGTGCGGATCGGCAATTTCGTAGCGGGTCTTACGGCCCTCCGGCTCAGCGACGACGATGCCGCAATCGCGTAGGCAGGACAGGTGGTTCGAGACGTTCGAGCGGGTCAGATCCAAGCTTTGCGAAATCTCGGCCGGGTAGCCCGGACCGTCGAGTAGGGTCATCAGGATTCGGGAACGCGTCGGATCAGCCATGGCCCGGCCGAGCCGGTTCATGACGTCGAGGCGCGAAGCAATAGTCAGCATGTGCTGAACAATACAACGTGTGCTTAACTATTCAAAATGCACTGAACTGACGGTTACGCGAAGGTCCTGCGACCTGCAGGAATTAGTCGATGGGATAGCAGATGACTGATCCTTTGTGGTTTGGCTGCCACCCAACGCGGGAGCGACGTGATCGGCGGGGTCAGTTCAGCATTTGAATCAACGACCAGTGGCGGATCTGTTTTCGGTGGTCCGCCGCGGGGCCAGAGGAGGTTGAGATCGTTGACTACCACTGACAAGCTCCCTCCGGTTCACCCCGGTGAGATCCTCATGGAGGACTTTCTCAAGGAAATGGGATCACCCAGCACAAGCTCGCCGTCTCCATTGGCGTTCCGCCCCGCCGGATCAACGAGATTGTCCACGGAAAGCGGGCTGTAACCGCGGACACTGCTCTTCGCTTGGCTAAGTTCTTCGGAATGAGCCCCCAGTTCTGACTCGGGTTACAGGCTCAATATGACTTGGACGTGGCGGAAGACAAGATCCTCTCGGAAATCGAGCGGATTCAACCGGTCCAAGCTGTCTCAGCGTAGCGGTTACCCGAACCAGGTCCGTCAGCGTGAGGATATGCACGCGGATGGTTCGAACTAGGGAATTTGGGGCCGCCGTCGCGTGGACTTGAGTTCCGAGCGCCGCTTTTTCGCTTCGAGACGGCGTCGCACCGAGCTCTGCGTCGGGGATCCAGTTCTCGGTAACGTAGTGAGGCATGTAGAGGCTATCCAGTCGTCAAACAGCAAATGAGTGGTTGGATAACTCTTAAACATGCGGGCTTTAAGGCTGAAATGTAGCCTCAATGAGAATGCCAATGACAATCCCATCTGACCGGCCGCGCTGACCTCGGCCAAATCCCCAGACCTCGATCCCGAAACCTCCTGGTGGGTGGTGGGGCGTCGCCAAGCGCTTGGCGACGCCGACCTGCAGGTTGCGGGTTTCAGGTCTGGGGAAATGCAGTGGAGGCTGGAAACGCCGAAGCCCGTCGCCTAAGTCAACTGCGCAATGAGAACATCAATGACAACCTCAATGAGAATTGTTGTCATTGAAGCGCTCAATGTTAGCTATGGCGGCTATAGCTGCACCGCGCAGTGTTGGAGGTGGAGGAGAAGGAATGCAGTTAGTCGCGGGGCTGCAGGCGCTTAACCAGCTGCTCGTGGTGGACTGGGGCGAGGCAGCCGGCGTCCACGACGCGCCGGGCTAGCTCCTTGTCCCCCATCTTGGCTGCGAAGGCCATGCCCATGGTGATGTCGTGGTCGGGGCGGCCGATAAGTGTAATCTCATCGCCAGGTTTGATGCGGCCAGGCTCGATGATGCGCAGGTAGGAGCCACAATCGCCGCGCTCCGTGAAGGATTTGAGCCAGCCCGGCTCGTCCATCCAACCGGAGAAAGTGGCGCAGGGCGTGCGCGGGATAGACACTTCGAGCACGCACTCCCCCACCTGAATTCGCTGGTTGATCAGCATATTCGGCCAGGAAATCCCTTCTGTGGTGAGGTTCTCCCCGAAGTAGCCATCACGCAGCACGCGGTTGAGCGTGCCCTCCCAGTAATCGAGCTCCTCACGGGCCACCGCATACACGGCCTTCTCAGCGCCGCCGTGGTGGGCGTGGTCACCGATGGAATCCCCCACCACGCCAGAGCCGTCACCGTAGTTGGGCCCGGGTATTTCCAGATCCAGGAGGGGGCGTGGCTGCTTATCGATGCCCGTGTACTCGTGCCGCCCGTGCGGCTCGGGGCGGCGGACAGCGACGTTCGTGGAGATAACCTTCATGCTCACCTATTGTGGCACACCTCACGGGCTTACAGGTCGCGATCGTGGAAGAGCGCCTCCGCAGTCACGAGGTCGTAGAAGAAGAGGCGGGGGGCGAGGGGGAGGACGTCGGCAAGCATGGGCATGTCCTCCTTGAGCAGGGGGCTTTCCATGATGATGTCATTCGCCGCAGCGCGGGAGGCCAGGGCGAAGGCATAGGAAATATAGGGCATCCAGGCAGCGGCATTGAGCTCGTCGGCAGTGTTACCGCTGGCAAAGGCGCCCAACGCGATGAGGGTGTGGCTGACGGACATGTCAACGCCCGCGTTTTGCACCAGCGAGGCCAGTGCCGTGGCGTCCTTGCGCAGGTGCTCGATGGTGCCCAGCGCATCGAGGGCGCCGTTGTTGGCAAAGCACTCGCGCAGCGCGGCGACGCGGCCGGCCTCCCCCATCAGATCATCGACGGGCGGTGTGGGGCTGTGAATGGTCGCAGCATTGAGCAGCATCGGGCGGGTCAGGCCATCGGCGCCGGTCTCGCGCACGGCGGTGAGCTCTGGGTTCTCGCTGGCTGAAGGATCGAGGAGAAGATCCAGGTAGCTATCGGCGCTGGACTCGGCGGTGGGCTCCAGCGGCGAGTGGAACAAGCGCGTGCGCGCAAGCGAGCGGGCTTGTTGGTTGACGCTGACGCCGGTGCGCGCCAGGGCGTGGACCGCGGCCTCCGGTTGGGCGCGTAGGCGGTCAATCGTGCTGTCGAACATCGCTTGCAGCTTTGGGTTCGGGCTGCGCTGCGAGAGCACGTGGAGCGCGCGGAAGGTGTCCCAGAGCTGCTCCGGGGTCCAGTCCTTTGATGCGAGTGCCGCCGGTGAGCCTTCTGGCGTGATCACAATGGAGGCGCTGGAGGGGCGTGCAGGGGCAGCGAGGTTGGAGGAGGCGCGGAGCTCGCGGACATCGGCAAGCAGCGAGCCCTGCTCAGCAAGGTCGGCGGGCAGCTCAAACCCCTCTTCGGTGGGCGTGAGTTGGGTAGGCGCCACCGTGGGCTCGGCCAATGGCCAGGCCCAGCCCACTAAGTCTGCCTGCGGTTCTGCGTTCTGTTCAATGATGATTTCATCGCCATTAAGCAGGCCGCGGCTGACGAACGGGGACTTTCGGACGGTGGCCAGCGCTGCATAGATCAGGCTGGTGGACGCGGAAGCTTCGTACTCGACGATGCGCCGCTCCAAGCTGCGGGCCTGGTGAGCCTCGCGCTCCCCCGCCGGGAGGGAGTCCAGGTAATCTTCGTAGGACAGTGTGGACCACATGAGGAAGAGCTCTGCCGTTGGCTGTTTGCGCACGGCGTTGGCCAGCGCGGCGTTGGGGACGGCGAGGCTGGTGACCGCCTGCGTGGTCTTCGAGGTGCGCGCCAGCTCCTTGATTTTCTGGCGGCCGTCGATGGTGACGAACTTCGCCAGCGGCAGCGGGCGTGGCGAGTGGACGGTAAACATGTCGTCCTGATCGAGCTGACCGGCGAAAATCACTGGCTTATCGGAGTGCTCGGTGGGCTCTAGGCCGATGCGCTTGACGCGGCTGAACAAAGCCTCGGGCCAGACATCGAATTCCAGCTCATAGCCGGCCTCACTGGCCACGACCTCGCGGCGCGAGACCTCGGTGTCCTCGAAGGTGCGCAGGCCTTTTTCCAGTGCGATGGGCTTCTTTGGCGGGGAGGCCAGCGTGTAGCTGAAGGCCGAGTGCGCACCGAGGGCGTCGATGATGCGGAAATCCATGCCGCGCGGGCCGTCGTTGGTGGCGCGCATGTGGAGGCCCTCGGCGAGGGAGATGAAGCGGACGTCGACAAGCTGCTCGTCGTGCCACAGCGACACCTTGTAGCGGCCCACCCACGGGTCTTCGTAGAGGTCACCCGGGAAAGGCTCGGCGATGCCTGCGTCGAAGGTCTGCTCCGAAATCTCCTCCTGCTCGCCGCCGAGAGGCGCGTAAGTGAGATCGATGCGCCACTCCCCTTCCGCAATGAGGTGCACGCGCGGCGACTTGGTGAACACGGGCTCGTTGTCGAGGCCCCGGGCGTTGGGCAGGGTGGCGACGTCGAAGTCCCACTCGAAATCGCCGTGCTTGGCGACGTCCACCGGTTCCCTCTGCGGTACCCTCACCTGATCCGGTAGCGGTCCCACTTCCCAGCCGGCCCAGATGCCGAGTGGTTCAGCATCCTCGAGCGTGCCCTGCGGCGCGATGAGGGTGGTGCGGTCATAGACGATGAACGGCGCCTCATCGGTGATGCCAGTGAAGGTGACGGTCTCGATGAGGTCCTCATCGCCATCGCGCAGGGTTACCTCGATGCGGGTAAAAGGCCCAGGGATGCCGACTTCCAGCGGTTCTTCGGTGGCGAATTCGCGCACCGAATGGGGGCGATCGATGAAGTGAGACTTGACCACCCACCGAGGATCAGACAGATCTGCCTCAGGATAGGTAGCCGGCAGCTCCAGCATGAGAATGTTGCTCTCCCGGCGCAGTGAAATCCGGGGACCCTGCTCGGCGATGTCGGTAGTGACCAACGGCGTTGTGGGAAGTGAATAAATCTCCGCGCTCATTTGCTTCATCATAGGACACGGCGGGGTCCTGTTGCCATGTCGCTGGTAGAGGGCTTGATTGTCCTAACGGTAGGACAGGTGTCCTAAGCATAGGACAGCTGGCTATAGTAGGGCTATGGACCCAGTACAACTCCTCAAGAAAAGCCCGCTGAGCCTGAGCGAAGTGGCTCGGCGTTCGGGGGTCTCTCGAAATACGCTCAACCTGTGGTTGCGTGAGACAGCTCAACCGAGTTTGGCTGGCTTGGAGAAGGTAATGCGCGTGCTCGGATACGAGGTTTCCGTACAGGTACACCGCATGAGTGATGCCGCGGCCGCGACAGCCGCCAGAGTGCTTCTTGGGGATCTCGCAAGTGAGGAGCCAGACGTTAAAGCCTGGATTGACCGCTTCGTGCAGTGGGGTGACACCCCGGCCGGCGGCGGTAGCTGCCAGGCTCTCATTGAACGGGCCGCGTGGGCGTCTAACCCCTACGGCCGCAAGGACGCTCTCCATTTTTTACCAGCGAATCCCATAACGCTTGCCTCAGCGGTTGATGCGAGCGGGCAACCATGGGCGATGTCGGGTGCCTTTGCAGCTCAACAAGTCTCGGGGCATATCGCTGGTGCAGGAGAACCTCGATCAACATTGATTTGGTGCACAAATCCAGCAGACATCGTGCCTTCATTACCCACGCGGATTCGTGCCAGTGCTGAGCCAGTATCCGGAGGGATCACCCTCGTGCCCGTCGCCGGTGAAGAGTTAACGGGCGCAAGAAAAGAGTTAGGAATACACTACGTGTCACCGCATCAGCTTGCTATTGATGTGTGCGCTGAAAACCATGCGGGAGGGGCATAGGGGATGAGAAGAGCTACGAGCCGAGTGAGCTGGGAACACCATGAGCGGCCGCACATTGTGAAGTTGGGGACCGACCGTGCGTTATTTCGATTAGCCAAGCAACTTCCTGACTTGGTGTGGAACGCTGCCGCGCTGGAAGGAAACACGTTTACCCTCCCGGAAGTCCGCACGTTGCTCGATGCCGGACTTTTCCGTGGTGAAGGCGACGCAGAGGGGGACGGCGGTGGAGTGCGGCTCATGGATGGCGGGTTCATCCCTTTCGACCCTGCTGATGAATTGGGTGAAGCCCATGCCGATTTGCTGGTTTCCCTCCAAGGGCTTGACAACCCAGTCGAGCAAGCGTTGGCCTATTTCTGCTCAGCCACGCGTAGCCAGTTCTATTTCGATGGGAATAAGCGGACCGCCAGGCTTGTGGCGTCCGGTCTCTTGTTAAGCCATGGATACAGCTCATTGAATATCCCCCACGCTAGGCGGCTGGAGTTCAACCTTGCCCTCGATGAGCTCTTCCATGCTGACGACGCCACAACGCTGATGGATTTTCTGTACGACTGCCTAGCGGAGTCCTCCCAGTAAGCGCAGTAGGCCCTCCGCTTCCGAAGCGGAGGCCTACGTGGGGGCTGAATGCTCAGCGCATCCTTTAGTGCATAGTGCTGTAGTGCTTAGCGGAACATCTTCTGCAGGGCGGAGAAGTCAACCTTGACCACGCCGACAGACTGCAGGAACGCGGCGATGGCGCCGAGCAAGGCAGCCACAACGCCTGCGCCCAAGAAGCCGGCGCCGACGGGGTGGCGTGGCTAAACGGAACAGAGCTGACGACACCAGCGGACTTGCCGTGGGAAATAGCCTGCTCGGAGATGTTCTTCAGGGAGTGACTGTAAGGGGGCTTGCCCAGAACACTGTTGACGTCGGCAAGCACTGCGTGGACACCATAAAAGGACAAACGGTGAACCCCAGGGCGTGGGATTCACCGTGGTGAATGAATGAGCGGATTAGGCCATCTGCAGGGTGGTGATGCAGGTAGCGCCCTCCTCGGTGGTGTCTAGGGGAACCTCACCGGTCTTGCCGTCCTGCTTGATGGTGATGGTGCCCTTTTTGTCGGCGGGCAGCCAGTATCCAATGAATCCGTTGTCAAAGGTCGTTGTATCTTCGTTGACCAGCTCTTTTCCGGAGTCATCGGTGATAGTGACGTGGATATCTTCCTTGCTGAGCTCACCGGTGCAGGTTGTTAGTGAGTGGTTGAAGCAGTCATGGGTCTGGGTCATGTACGGCGCGATGGAGACGTAGAACTTGTCCTCCGGCAAGGGCAGGGATGCTTGGCCCTGCTCGGCGGTGAGGACTAGCTCGTTCGGCAATACGGAGGCGTGCAGATCGCTAGGGCGCTCCTCCTTGGGCATGCGGTCCAACTTGTCGATGATCTCCGGGCCATCCAACCCTTCGAGATCGAACTCGGCGAGGATCTCCTCGGCGGGTACCTGTTGGATGTCGGTGCTGGAAGCGGCGCTCTTCGAGGCTTCGCTCGGAACGGGGCTCTCCGTGGAGCAGGCGGACAGGGTGATGGCTGCGGCGCAGGCGGCAGCAAGAGAAATGAGGCGTTTCATAAGTCTTCCGAATGGGTCCGATTGTGTTGACCCAATCCTATACCCCACCGGGGTATCCATCAATGGAATGAGAGAAGGATCATCTTTTTGCGCTACGCGGGATAGTCTGTTCCTTATGACTGATACTGCAGGAACAACTCTGCCACCTTGCCCCGAGTGCTCCTCCGAGTACACCTACGAGATGCCGCCGCTGATTGTCTGCCCCGAATGCGCGCACGAGTTCTCCACCGACGCTGCTGCCAGCGACTCGGCCGCGGAAGGAACCGAGCCGACCATCGTCGACTCCGTGGGCAATGCGCTTGCCGACGGCGATACGGTCACCATCACCAAAACCCTTAAGGTCAAGGGCGCGCAGCAGCCGCTCAAGGCCGGCACGAAGGTGCGCGGCATCCGCTTGAACTTCGACGCCGGCACCGGCCAGGAAGATCACAACATTGATTGGCGGATTGATGGATTTGGCGCGATGAAGCTCAAGCCTGCCGTGGTCAAGAAGGTCTAGAGAAACCTCTACGACCGTCAATGGTGGCCGTCACTGGCTGAGGGAAGGACAGTAAATCCTTGAGACCGGGCAGCAGCGTGGAGCTGCGTGTCATAGGTGAAAAAGGCTAGCGCGAGGCCAGCGTCACGGAGGAGGCAGGCGCTCGCAAGGTGGACAGCATCTAGGGAGCGAACTCCGGTCAGAGAGCATGCTCGGCGAATGACCTCATCGTTGATGCCAACCTTGGAGACCCCCTCTGTGAACTTCCGGTAACCGGTGCCGGTGAGGCCACTGCGCTGCCACACTTTGGATAACTCGATGTCAATGAGTGCAGAAGAAAACAGTTGTTGGCCTTCAAGGAGTGCAGCGACTTCGTAGCTTTCGCGCTCGGGTAAGGCCAACTTCGCTAGTGCCGAAGTATCGACGTAGATCATCACAAGCGGTCTTCCCTATCTAGTAGTGATACAACGTCTGTCTCGGAAGGCAGATAGTCTGTGTTGCTTGGCTGTGAGTAAGGCTTCGGGTTGTGGCTCAAGATTCCGGCAGCTACTAACTGCTCCACGGGGCTATCTAGAGACGAAATGGGTACTACGCGAGCAATGGGCCGATTGCGGTCAGTGATGATCACGCTTTGACCTGTAGCGGCGACTTCGCGCACTATGCGGCCAGAACGCTGGTTGAGTTCGCGCAAAGAGATGTTGGTCATCGCTCCAACCGCCTTTCCTGATTGTCTGTTCGCCAAATGTAGAACAGTAGAACAATGTTGATTGTAATGGCCCCGCCTAAGGAGAACAAGGGGGCGTCGACAGTCGCGTCGCCGCACTGCGGAGCAGAATGCGGCTTGCCTGGGTCTAACTGGGGAGATGTCCGTGCGGTGACTACACTGTCTAACCATGACTAACCCGAGCGATAACACCACCCACCGCTACACGCCGGAGCTCGCCGCGCAAATTGAAAGTGCCTGGCAGCAGTACTGGAAGGATAACGGCACCTTTAATGCGCCGAACCCAGTTGGGCCGCTCGCGGAGGAGGGTAAGGAACTTCCAGCGGAGAAGATGAACATCCAGGACATGTTCCCCTACCCTTCCGGCGCGGGCCTTCACGTGGGCCACCCACTGGGCTATATCGCTACGGATACCTACGCGCGTTATCAACGCATGCTGGGCAAGAACGTCTTGCACACGCTGGGCTATGACGCCTTTGGTCTGCCGGCAGAACAGTACGCCATCCAGACGGGTACGCACCCGCGCACCACGACGGAGGCGAATATCAAGAATATGCGCCGCCAGCTGGGTCTTCTCGGCCTGGGTCATGATCCACGCCGCTCGGTGGCCTCGACTGACCCGGAGTTTTATAAGTGGACGCAGTGGATCTTCCTGCAGATTTATAACTCCTGGTTCGATGAGGAGCAGCAGAAGGCGCGCCCGATTTCTGAGCTCATCAAGGAGCTTGAGGTGGGCAAGCGCACCACCAAGGACGGCCGCTACTACGCGGACCTGAGCAAGGAAGAGCAGCGCAAAGCACTCGACGAGTTCCGTCTGGTCTACCTGTCCAACTCCACCGTGAACTGGTGCCCGGGCCTGGGCACGGTGCTGGCCAATGAGGAGGTCACCGCAGAGGGCAAGTCTGAGCGCGGTAACTTCCCGGTTTTCCGCAAGAACTTGTCGCAGTGGATGATGCGCATTACTGCCTACTCCGACCGTCTTCTCGATGACCTGGAGCTTCTGGACTGGCCGGAGAAGGTCAAGTCCATGCAGCGCAACTGGATTGGCCGCTCCCGTGGTGCGGAGGTCAGCTTCCACGCCGAGGGCTACAACATCGACGTCTTCACTACCCGACCAGATACTCTCTTCGGTGCGGAGTACGTGGTGCTGGCTCCGGAGCATGAGCTTGTCGATGCCCTCCTCTCCCCCATCCCTTATGACGATGACGTGGATGAGCGCTGGACCTTCGGCCACGATGATCCGAAGGAGGCCGTAGAGGCCTACCGCGCCTCCATTGCCGCGAAGTCCGACTTGGAGCGCCAGGAGAACAAGGAAAAGACGGGTGTCTTCCTGGGCACCTATGCCACCAACCCGGTCAACGGCAAGCAGGTCCCGATCTTCATCGCGGACTACGTTCTGACCGGCTATGGCACCGGTGCCATCATGGCGGTCCCAGCGCACGATACCCGTGACTACGAGTTTGCTACCGTCTTCGGCCTGCCGATTACTGAGGTAGTCGCTGGCGGCGACATCACCAAGGAGGCCTACACGGAGTCCGGCAAGGCCGTAAACTCCGCCAACGATTCCCTGGACATCAACGGTATGTCCAAGGATGAGGCCATCGCCGCCATTATCCCGTGGCTAGAGGAACAAGGAGTAGGCCGCGAGAAGATCCAGTACAAGCTGCGTGATTGGCTGTTTGCTCGCCAGCGCTACTGGGGTGAGCCCTTCCCCATCGTCTATGACGAGGCCGGCCAGGCCTACCCGCTGCCGGAGTCGATGCTGCCCATCGAACTGCCGGAGGTAGAAGACTACAAACCGGTCTCCTTCGACCCGGATGATGCCGATTCCTCCCCGCAGCCGCCGCTGGCCAAGGCCCGCGAGTGGGTGGAGGTCGAGCTCGACCTAGGCGATGGCCCGAAGACCTACTACCGCGACACCAACGTCATGCCGCAGTGGGCAGGTTCTTCCTGGTACCAGCTGCGCTACATCGATCCGACCAATGATGAGATCTTCTGCGACCTCGAGAACGAGCGTTATTGGACGGGCCCTCGTCCAGAGGAGCACGGCCCGAACGATCCGGGTGGCGTTGACCTCTACGTCGGTGGCGTTGAACACGCCGTGCTGCACCTGCTCTACGCCCGCTTCTGGCATAAGGTTCTCTTCGATCTGGGCTACGTGACCTCGAAGGAGCCTTACCGCCGCCTGTACAACCAGGGCTACATCCAGGCTTATGCCTACACCGATTCCCGCGGTGTTTACGTGCCTGCCGCTGAGGTAGTAGAACGCGATGGCGCGTTCTACTACGGGGATGAAAAGGTCAACCAGGAGTACGGCAAGATGGGCAAGTCCCTGAAGAACTCCGTGGCTCCGGATGACATCTGCCGCGACTACGGTGCCGATACCCTGCGCGTTTATGAGATGTCGATGGGTCCGTTGGATACCTCGCGCCCGTGGGCTACCAAGGACGTCGTCGGTGCGCAGCGCTTCCTGCAGCGCCTGTGGCGCCTAGCCGTCGATGAGAACAGCGGCGAGCTGTCTACGACGGATGCAGAGCTTTCTGAGGATGACCTGAAGCACCTCAACCGCACCATCGCCGGTGTGCGTGATGACTACGAGAACCTTCGCCTGAACACCGTGGTGGCCAAGCTCATTGAGTACGTCAACTACCTGACCAAGGCCTACCCGAAGGGCGCGCCGCGCGCCGCCGTGGAGCCGTTGGCCCAGCTGGTCTCCCCCGTTGCCCCGCACATCGCGGAGGAGCTGTGGAAGCGCTTCGGCCATGAGGAGACCATCACTTATGAGGCCTTCCCGGAGTTCGAAGAAAAGTACCTCGTCGACGACGAGATTGAGGTTCCGGTGCAGATCAACGGCAAGGTCAAGGCACGCGTGATGGTGCCTGCCGACGCCGACCAGGCCACCGTCGTGGGTATTGCCAAGGAAGATGAGCGCATCGCTGAGCTGACGGCGGGCAAGAACGTGGTCAAGGAGATTTACGTCCCGGGCCGCATGGTCAACCTCGTTGTGAACTAACTCACCCCAAGAAAGCGCCGTTCCTGCGGTTACTCCGGCACCGCCTCTGAGGTGCCTCAGGAACGGCCTTAGGGGCACCTTATCCACGCTGTGTTCAATGCGCGCTCTAGGCGCTCCTTGATGTCGTGGATGGTGGCCACGTTGCCGTCGAAGACGTCGAAAGGGGAACCATAGTCGTCGTAAGGTGCTCTCAAAGAGCTCCGCGACAGTGACGATTCCGTTGTGGACTAACCCGCCGATGATCTGGTTCATGAAGGCCAGCTGCACCGAGTTCAGGCGTGCGCCGTCCATCATGTCCGCAAACGCGGAACGCGCCGCGGATTCGTCCAACCCGATGATGGTGCGGACTAAGCGGGGAAGGCCCACGCCGAGCTGTTCCTCCAGGGCGGAGGAGACCGCGACTAAATTCCCCAGCTCATCGGCTAAATCCATGACCGTGGCCTTGCGCGTGTCACGGTCCATGCCATTAGTAAAAGCTATCTTCTATTAAGTAGCCATATGTAATTTTCGGGGCGGCGCGACTTTTAGGGTTTAAGGCGCAAATGACGGTACGTCCAATTCTGCAGGTGGAATTCATACTCATTCCTTCTTTCAAAATTGCTGGTTGTATGCGGTTGGCGCTCCTTCTTTGAGTCCAAAACATGGACGTGCGCATTCCCTCGAGCGTGAATTTTCAAAAAATCCCTTGCCTGGTTCACCTCTCTTCGATATCCATTTCCCAGGAAGTTGTTTTTCTGAGGCTTGAGTGTCGCGAAAAACAACTCTTAAACAACTTTGCCAACTGTGTCTGGTTTAGCGCTCCCATCGGTTGGAAAAGGGCAGTTCAAAAGGGTTGTTGCTGGTTGTTTGTAGTTGTTTCGAGGTTGTTGTGAGTTGTTCGCGGTAGTTGTAGGCAGCGGCATGCGGCCTGGAGGGGGCTGAACCAGGGCTAATCCAGCTCTTGGTTCAGCTCCTGGCGCACCTTGGCGATGATCTCGCCGAGGAAGCCCTCGCACCCATCGGTGATGTCAGGGAACGTGGAGTCATCCTCGATGACGCCGAGCGTGAATAACAGATCGCGGGTGATGGCGTGCGTGTAGTCGTATTCTGGGTTGAACTCCCACTCCCCGCGGAACAAATGGACTAGTTCAAAGGAGAGCTGAGGAATGCCCTCCGGTTCGGCGTAGGCATAAGGGATGTTGTGCATGATGACCTGCGTTGCCCAGAGCGGATCGTTCATGGCCTTGCGGCCATATTTGGTGAGCTTGATCTGCGTCGTTGTGGTCTTGAGCCAATCCAGGTCCGTGAGGAATCCGCGCAGGTTCAGCAGCGGCTGGTGGTAGTCCTCGCGCTTGACATCATCAAAATCATTGGGGCTGTTGAGGCCCTCTTTCAGGCGTGCCACGGCCGCCTGTTTGAGGTAACCGGCACCGGTCAGGCGTGGAAATTCTTCGATGACCTCGAGGTATTCGCGCACCCGCTGGCCTACGTGGGCGGCGATGGCGTCGTCAAGCATCGGCAGCTCATAGTCGGGCCGCAGCTCCGGGTAGGCCGCGTGGATTTCCGCGCGCCATTCCTCCAGCATCTCCGAGGAGGGCACCGGGATGTCCTCGAAGGGAGTGGAGCGGAAAGGATCGAGGGGGAGATCTCCAGGCAGCGCGGGCTTGGTGCCGCCTTCCAGGTTGGCGGCCTCCGTGCCCATGGTGGCCAGGCGCTGCGCCACGGCGGGCGGGTAAAAAGTGGTGAGGCGCTGATGGATTTGGTCCAGTGTGTAGTTGGGGAAGAGCGCGAAAATGCGCTCCATGCTGTCGGTAGGAACAGCCATGTAGGCCATGGTCGCTTGGACATCGAGGACCACCTTGAACATCGCCTCGGCACTGCCCAGCTCACTCATGAGATCAGGACCCTCACCGGCGATGAGGGCTGGCAGACCCATGACGACGCGCGAGGTGTCCGCCACGCTGATGCTGATATTCCATGCGCCGTCCGAGGGGTGGTAGTGCGCTACTTCCCGGAATGTTTCGAAAAAGTCCTGGTCAATGATGGTGAGGACGTCGATTGGCGTGCCTTCCTCAACCACGAGGATTCCCGGGTGAGAGGGCTCAAGGCCGAGCGCGGCGTGGACGATGATCATCATCTCGCCCACGGTGACTTCCGCGGGGGCGGCGACAAAGCGGGCCGTGGTGAAGAAAGGATTCTCCACGTCGATACGGACATTCCTAGCGAGGTTCATAGTGCCCGACAGTATTAGAAAACCGTGCTATTCGCGCGCCAAAGCTTCGCCCACGCGCTTGCCAGAATGGATGCACCCGCCCAGGAAGGTGCCTTCCAGCGCATTCTTGCCGTGCATGCCGCCACCGCCGAAACCGGAGGCCTCGCCGCAAGCATAGAGGCCGGGGAGTACCGTTCCATCGGGATTGAGGCACTGGCCGTCCAGGTTGGTCTCCAGGCCACCTAGCGTCTTGCGGGTGAGGAACTTCAAACGTACTGCGATGAGAGGGCCCTTGGTTTCATCCAGGATGCGGTGTGGGGGAGCAACGCGAATGAGCTTATCGCCTAAGAATCCGCGGGCAACGCGGAGGTAGTTGACTTGGGCGTCTTTGCTGAAGGCATTATCCAGCTGGGAATCACGATCTTCCAGGACTTTTCTAAGTTGGGGTACCTCAATGGTGGGGGAGCCCTCAGGCGCAATGCGGTTCATTCCGGCGACGAGATCCTCCAGATTATCTTCTACGACCCAATCGATTCCGTTCTCCATGAAAGCTTTGACTGCCACGTGTGTGCCGGGGCCGAGCTTGCCGGCGAGCTTCTTGAACTCCTTGTCCGTCAAATCCGGGTTCTGCTCCGAGCCGGAGAAGATGAACTCCTTGTCCACGATGGCCTGGTTGAGCACGAACCAGGAGTAACCGTGCCCGGTCTGGCCAATGTGGGCCAAGGCCGCAAGGTTATCGGTGCCGGGGAAGAGGTTGGTGGGCAGGCGGTTGCCTTCGGCGTCGAGCCATAGTGCTGACGGACCGGGGATAATGCGGATGCCGTGGCCGGGCCAGATGGAATTCCAGTTGGTCATGCCCTCGGTGTAGGCCCACATGCGGTCGGTGTTGACCACGGAGGCGCCCGCCTGCTGGGCGATGTCTATGCCGCGGCCGTCGACATGCGCGGGAACGCCCGTGACCAGTTCCTCCGGGCATTCGCCCCAGCGCTGCGTCGGCCACATGCGGCGGACCTTGTCCAGGTTGCCGCCGATGCCGCCGGTGGCGATGACGACAGCAGAGCCGCGCAGCTCGAAGTGCTTGACCACTTCTCTCGAGCTCGCCTCACCGCGTGGCTGGCTGGTGGGGGAGAGGACGCTGCCGCGCACGCCGACGACGCGCGGGCTGCCAGCGTCGTCGTTTTCGACGACGAGCTCGTCCACGCGGTGGCGGAAATGGAATTCGACCTGGCCTTGTTCTTCTGCTTTAAGGAGCGGCTCGCGGAAGACGCGCACGACCTCCGGGCCCGTGCCCCAGGTGAGGTGGAAACGCGGGACGGAGTTGCCGTGGCCGGAGGCATCGCCCGAACCGCGCTCGGCCCAGCCGATGGTGGGTAGGACGTTGAGGCCTAGGCCTTTGAGGTACGTGCGTTTCTCATTAGCGGCAAAGCGTACGTATTCGCGGCCCCATTTCGCGCCCCAAAAATCGTGCCGGTCATCCTCGGTCACTGGGTCATAGTCGGCAGAGTTGGCCCAGTCGCGCCAGGCCAATTCTTCGGAGTCCTTGACCCGCATCATCTTCTGCTCGGGGGAGTCGACATAAAACAGCCCGCCGAGGGACCAGAAGGCCTGGCCGCCTAGGTTATTGCGGTTTTCTTGTTCGAGGAAGATGACGTGCTTTCCGCCCTTGAGGGCCTCATAGCCGGCGACCATGCCGGCGAGGCCGCTGCCGACGATGATGACGGAGCCAGTGACCAAGTTAGTTTCTTTCATGACAGTAATGATAAAAGAAACCGGACTCGATTGTGTGACTTGGCTCGCACATTATCATCTTTACGCCGAGGCTGTGCCCTCGGCGTAGGTCGTGTTCACCTTCTCCACGAGGGTCAACACATCGTAGGTCGCCACAATCTCATCCTCCTGGTTGTAGAGCACGGCATCCCAGCAGACCTCGCCGTAGTCATCGGTCACGCGCGGGGTGATGCGTTTGGCGGTCAGTTCCACGCGGATGGAATCGTCATAGGTGACCGGCGTAATGAAGCGCAGGTTCTCCAGGCCATAGTTGGCCAGGACCGGGCCCGGCGCAGGCTCCACGAAGAGGCCCGCAGCCCAGGAGACCAGCAGGTAACCGTGTGCGACGCGGCGCGGGAAGAAGGGATTGGCCGTTGCGGCCTCCTCGTCAGTGTGGGCGTAGAAGGTATCGCCGGTCTTCTCCGCGAACTCGAGGATTTCCTCGAGGGAGACGTGGCGCAGGTCGGAGGCGAACTGGTCACCGATCTGTAGCGTAGCCAGGTCCTTGCGGAAGGGGTGGGTGCCCTGGCCATTCTCCACGTCGGCGCGGGTCACGCGCTGCACGGCCGCGCCGCGGTGCCACTGGCCCGTGATGGCGGTGAGGTGATCCGGGGTGCCCTGAATAGCGGTGCGCTGCATGTAGTGCAGGATGCCACGCACACCACCCAGTTCTTCGCCGCCGCCGGCGCGACCCGGTCCGCCGTGGACGAGGTGCGGGAGGGGAGAGCCGTGGCCGGTCGAGGTCTTCGCATCATCACGGTCAAGGAAATGCAGGCGGCCGTGGTGGGCAGCAATGCCGAGTGCGTACTCGCGTGCCAGCTGCGGGTCATGCGTAATAACGGAGGCAACCAGCGAACCAGAGCCCAGGGCGGCGAGCTCGATGGCCTCGGCGGGGGAGTCGTAACCCAGGAAGGAGACGACGGGGCCGAAGGCTTCGGTGTCGTGGACCGCTGGGGTGCGATTATCGGCAAAGCGCAGGATAGTGGGGTTGAAGAACGCGCCCTCGGCCTCCTCGCCGCCGTAGACTACCTCGCCGCCGCCGGCCTTGAGCTTCTCGACGGCCTCCGCGACGTCCTGCTTCTGATCCGCGGAGACCAACGGACCCATGGTGGCGGAGGCATCGCGCGGATCGCCCACGACGACCTTGTCGCGCAGGCGTGCGCTGAGGGCTTCAATGGTGGCGTCGACAAGCGCATGCGGGACGATGGCGCGGCGGATGGCGGTACACTTCTGACCCGCCTTCGAGGTCATCTCGCCGAAGACTGCCTTGACGAAGGCCTCGAACTCCGGGGAGTCCGCGGTGACATCGGTACCCAGAATGGCAGCGTTGAGGGAGTCAGCCTCCGCGCTGAACTGGATGCCGCCCTCGATGACGTTGTGGTGTGCGCGCAGGGTATTCGCGGTATCGGCAGAGCCGGTAAAGGCCACGTGATCGCGGTAGTCCAGGTGATCCAACATGTCGCGGGCGGAGCCGGAGATGAGCTGCAGGCTGCCTTCCGGCAGGATCCCGGAATCGATCATGAGGCGAACACAAGCCGCGGTGATGTAGCCGGTCGGCGTAGCGGGCTTAACAATCGAGGGCACGCCCGCGATGAAGGCCGGGGCAAATTTCTCCAGCATGCCCCAGACGGGGAAGTTGAAGGCGTTGATCTGTACGGCTACGCCAGGGATGGAGGTGTAGATGTGGCGGCCGATGAAGGAGCCGTCCTTGGAAAAGACCTCTGCCTCGCCGTCCGGCATGACGGTGGAATTAGGCATCTCGCGGCGGCCCTTCGAGGAGAAGGTGAACATGGTGGAAATGCCGCCGTCGATATCGACGAAATTATCGCGCTTGTTGGCGCCGGCCTTGTTGGCCAGTTCGTAGAGCTCTTCGCGGTGATCCTGGAGGTAGATCGCCAGCTCCTTGAGTTTGAGGGCGCGCTCGTGGAAGGTGAGCTTCTGGAGGCCTTCGCGCCCGGTGCTGCGGGCGTAGTCGATGGCGCCGGCGATGTCGAGGCCTTTGGCGCTGACTCGAGCGATGACTTCTCCAGTGGAAGCATCGTGCACGTCAGCGACGCGTGAGGGGTTGTCCGGGGTGAGCCACTGGCCGGAGAGGTAGCTGGGGACGAGGGCTTCAGTCATAGCGAAAAGTTTGGCCTTTCCATTAGTTTCCGAACGGTTGGTCAGTAAATACAGGCTAGTATAGTCTGCGTCACATTTCTAGGATTAAGTAAGGAGTACGGCATGACCGCAGAGGTATGGAAGATTCAGTTGGGTGAGCTGGACAAGAAGATGGGTGTTGAAATCCTGGAAGAGTCGGCCCAGCGAGTGGTGGCCACCATGCCGGTCGAGGGCAATACCCAGTCCTTCGGGCTGCTCCACGGTGGGGCCATGGCGTGCCTAGCGGAGGCCGTTGGTAGCTGGGCGGCGGTGATTCACGCTTCGACGCTGGGCAAGGTCGCCGTCGGCGTGGACATCAACGCAACGCACCACGCTTCCGGGCGCGCGGGTCTGGTCACGGCGACGGCCACCGCCATCAAGCTGGGCAAGACGCTGTGCTCCCACGAGATCATCATTACAGATGACGAGGGGAGGAGGCTGTGTACGGCGCGCATCACTAACGCGCTCGTGGCGTCGAAGGACAAGAAGTAGGAGCGCTAGGAAATAGTGGAGGGGGAGTGCGGCTTATTCGGAGTAGTCGTAGAAGCCCTTGCCGGACTTGCGGCCCAGCTCCCCGCGGGCGACCATGTCGCGCATGAGCTGCGGCGGGCTAAAACGCTCACCTAGCTGGGATTCGAGGTATTCGGCGATGCCGAGGCGCACATCAAGGCCTACGATATCGGTCAGCTCCAGCGGGCCGATGGGGAACTTGTAGCCCAGCACCATGGCGTTGTCGATATCGCGCGGTGAGGCCACGCCTTCCTCCACCATGCGGATGGCCTCCAGCGCGATGGCCACGCCGAGGCGGGAGGAAGCGAAGCCGGGGGCATCCTTGACCACCACCGCGGTCTTGCCCAAGCCCTCGACCCAGTCCTTGGCGGTGTCCACGAGCGCCTCCGGCGTGGACTCGGCAACAACCACTTCCACCAGTTTGGAAGCTGGGACCGGGTTGAAGAAGTGCAGACCAATGACGTCGTTGGGGATGCTTTCTGCCAGCTGCGATACCGACAGTGAGGAGGTATTGGTGGCGACGACAGCCTCTGGGGCCGCTTCGGCGATATCCCGGAAGGCGGCCACCTTGAGATCCATCGATTCTGGAACTGCCTCAACCACGAGGTCGAAGCCGGCGAAGGCGGAGGCGGTGGTGGAAAAGCTGAGACGCTGATCCCAGGATTCGAAGGTGCCGTCCGCCCCGCGGTCGAGGGAGCCGCGGATGGCCTTGTGCACGCGCTCGCGAGCGGCGGCCACGGCGTCGTCGTTGATATCCACTACGGTCACGGACGCGCCGGCGGCGAGAAAGGCGTGCGTGATGCCCGCGCCCATACGGCCGCCGCCGAGAACGCCGACCTTGGCAGGAACCTGCAGTTCTGAGGACATGAGTTGATTCTCCTTGTGGGTGGAAGGTTTATTTCTTGCGGTCCAGGAAGGCCTGCATCCGCTCAAACTTGGCGGGGGACTCAAAAAGCACGGCCTGGGCGATGTTGTCCACCGCCGGGTGCGCTGCATCAGGCATAGAGATGAGCTGCTTAGTCAAACGCACGGCCAATGGATCTTGCTGGGCGATGCGCTCGGCTAGTGCCAGGGCGCCGTCGACCAGCGCATCCGGCTCGTGCAGCTCGCTGACCAGGTGATTGGCCAGCGCCTCCTCGCCGTTGAGGATGCGCCCGGCCAGCAGAATCTCCTTCGCCAGCGGGGTGCCCACGCACTCCTTGAGGCGCCAGGTGGCACCCGCGGCGGCAGCGATACCCAGGCCGGCTTCAGGCTGGCCAAACTTGGCAAAAGGAGTGGACACGCGGAAGTCGGCGGCTAAGGCCAACTCCAATCCGCCGCCGAGGGCGTAGCCATCCACCGCTGCGATGACGGGGGCGGGCAGCGAGGCGATGCGGTGGAAGATGCCGGAATTGATGCCGCGGAGGGCGTCCTCGCGGCGGCGCTCACGAAGCTGCGCGATGTCCGCCCCGGAGGCGAAGATCCCGCGGGGGCCCTTCGGGGTATCCACGGTGCAGCCGGTGATGATGAGGATGCGGGGATCGGACTCGAGCTGCGCGCAGAGTTCGTGGAACTCCGCCACCATCTGCTCATCGATGGCATTGCGGACGGCGGGGCGGTTGAGCTTGGCGAGGACAATCTCGTCATTCTCACCGCGCGTCGAAATCTCAATGGCAGTAGTCATTTAGACCCTCTCAATCGCAATTGCGGTGCCCTGGCCCACACCCACGCACATGGTGGCGATGCCGCGGCTCAACCCGTCCGTTTCCAGGCGGTTGAGCAGGGTCAAGGTGATACGGGAACCGGAAGAACCCAGCGGGTGGCCCAGCGCGATGGCGCCGCCCCAGGTATTAACCTTGTTCTCATCCAAGCCCAGCTCGCGGATGCAAGCGACGGACTGGGAGGCAAAAGCTTCGTTGAGTTCGACGGCATCCACGCTGTCCAGCTCCCAGCCGGCGCGCTCCAGCACGTCGCGGGTAGCCGGGATGGGGCCGGTGCCCATGATCTCTGGGCGCACACCGCGTGCGGAGTTGGCCACCACGCGGGCGCGGGCGGTCAGGTTGTGCTTCTTGAGGGCCTCGTCGGAGGCGACAATGACGCAGGAGGCGCCGTCGTTCAGCGAAGAGGCGTTACCTGCTGTGGTGACGTCACCCAGGGAGGTCACCGGGCGCAGCTTGGCCAAGACCTCCATCGTGGTGCCCGGGCGGGGGCCTTCGTCGGTGTCGACGACGGTGACGTTGCCCTTGCGGTCGGTGACCTCGATGGGCACGATTTCCCTGGCAAACTTGCCGGCCTCGATGGCAGCGAGCGCGCGCTCCTGGGAACGCACTGCGAAGGAATCGGCGTCCTCGCGGCTAATACCAAAGACGTTGGCCACCTCCTCGGCGGTCTCCGGCATGGAGTAGGTCATCTTCTCCTGCTCCGCGAACTTCGGGTTGGCAAAGCGCCAGCCAATGGAGGTATCAAAAACCTGGCCTGGCTTAGCAAAAGGCTTGTTTGGCTTCTCCATGACCCAGGGGGCGCGGGACATGGATTCGACGCCACCGGCGATGACAATATCCGCCTGGCCGGACTCCACGAGGGCGGTGGCCAGGGCAATCGAGGACATGCCCGAAGCGCACAGGCGGTTGACCGTGATGCCCGGTACGGTGTCCGGGAACCCGGCGAGCAGCCAGGACATGCGAGCAACGTTGCGGTTCTCTTCGCCGGCGCCGTTAGCGTTGCCGATGATGACTTCATCCACCGCGGAGGGGTCGAGTCCGGCCTCCTCCACCGTCTTCTTGATTGCGGTGGCCATGAGGTCATCTGGGCGAACCGAGGATAGTGTGCCGCCGTAGCGGCCCACGGGGGTGCGGAAGCCGGATACCAGGTATGCAGTCATGTGATTCCTTAGCTGTGGTGGGTTAGCTGTCGTGTGTTCTAGAAGGTCTGGAGGTTTTAGCGGCCGTGGAAGACCGGCGGGCGCTTCTCGTTGAAAGCGGCGAAGCCTTCGTAGTAGTCCTCGGTATCGCAGAGCTTTCCCTGAGCGATGTTCTCGGCATCGACGCTGGACCACAGTCCGGTGCCGTTATCGCGGATGTCCTGGACCAGGGTGCGGCTGGTGAGGAAAGCTTGGGTGGCGCCGTGGGCTGCGCGCTGGGCGACGCCCTGGGTAAACTCCAGCAGCTCCTCCGCAGGTACTGCGCGGGAGAAGAGCCCCGCGCGCACTGCCTCCGCGCCGGAGATGAGGTCACCAGTGATGATGAGGTCCATCGCGCGGTGCGTTCCTAGGCGCTCGACGAAGAGGGAGTGCCCACCTGAATCGAGAGTGGCGCCCAGGTTGGCAAACGGGGAGCCGAACTTGGCGTCTTCGGCGACGTAGACGACGTCACAGGCCAAAGCGAGACCGAGGCCGACACCCAGGCAGGGGCCGTGCACGGCGGCGAAGGTGGGGGCAGGAAAGTTGTCGATCTTCTTGAGCACGGGAGTGACAACGTCCGCGAGGTAGGCAGTGGCATCGTCTTCACGCGGGTTGAGCCCCTTGATGTTACGGCCCGCGCAAAAGCCTTTGCCCTCACCGCGCAGGATGAGCGCGCGGGGCCTAAGCTCTGCGGCTTCATCGAGGGTGCGGGAGAGCTCGGCAAGGTCCTCCTCCGCGAGGGAGTTCAGGGCCTTCGGGTTGTTGAGTACGAGTTCGACGACTCCGGCTTCGGCGTCGTGGTGCAGGTCGATCATGTGTGTTTCTCCTAGGCGTCGAAGTCGAGGACGATGTTCGGGGTGGTGGGGCGCGACTGGCAGGTCAGGATGTAGCCGGCCTCGACCTCGTCGGCCTCTAAGGCGTAGTTCTCCGCCATGTCGACCTCACCCTCCACCAGCTTGGCGCGGCAGGTGCCGCACACGCCGCCGGCGCAGGCGAAGGGGACGTCGGAGCGCACGCGCAGGGCGGCGTTGAGCAGGGATTCGTTGGCAGAGACCGGGGACTCAACGGAGCCGGAGAGGCCATCGAGCTGGAAATTAATGCTGACGTTATCGCCTTCCGGATCCACCTCGACGTGGCGCCCAGCCTGGTTCTGGTCTCCGGAGGGCTTGCCGGTGGTGAACAGCTCGTAGCGCACATCCTTCTCACCGACATCACGGCTGGCCAGCTCATCGCGTACCAGCTGCACCAAGTCGAAGGGTCCGCAGAGGAACCACTCGTCGACGTTGTCGGTGCGCACCACGTTATCCAGCAGGGTCTGAAGTTTTTCAGCGTCGATGCGCCCGGAGAATAGCGGATTGACGCGCTGCTCGCGGGAGAGGACGTGGTGCACGGCAAAACGCGTGGGGAACTTGTCCTTGAGGTCACCGATCTCTTCGGCGAACATGACGTCACCGCCGCCTTTGTTGGCGAAGATGAGCTCAAAAGTGGTGTCGGGGGAGCTGTGGAGCACCGTCTGCGCAATCGCCATGATCGGCGTGATGCCGGATCCCGCAGCGATGGCCACGAGGTGCGGATTCTCGAGCTTCTCCAGCTCCTCGCGGACAGCCTCAGGATTGTTCAGACCGGTCAGGTGGGTCTTCGAGGTGAATGCGCCCTGCGGATTCATGACATCCATGGTGTCGCCGGGCTGCAGAGTGTCGTTGGCCCACGTGGAGAACACGCCACCGCGGTCGCGCTTGATGGCGACGCGCAGCACGCCGTCGCGAGGCACATCGCAGATGGAATAGGAGCGGCGGACTTCTTGGCCGTCGATAGTTGCCCGCAGCGCAACGTACTGGCCGGGGATGTAGTCATAGTCGTCCTGGAGCTCCGGAGGAATAGCGAAGGAAACCTCCACGGAGTCTGAAGTCAGGGCGCGCACCTCGGACACGGTCAGGGTGTTGAACGTGGCCTTCTTCTTTGCGGGGGCAGACGGGGTCGTGGTCATTAGTGCACCTTGAAGTAGTCGAAGGGTTCCAAGCAGTCCTGGCAGTTATAGAGAGCTTTGCAGGAGGTGGAACCGAATTGGGCAAGCTTACGTGTGCGGCGGGAGCCACAGTGGGGGCATTCGATGGCCGGCGGCGGTTCGAGCGTGAGCGGGATAGGACCTTCCGGCGTGGCCCGGGTTGTACCGCTGGGCGGGGCAATGCCGTAGTCCTTGAGGTTTTGCCGGCCGGTCTCCGTCATCCAATCGGTGGTCCACGCCGGGTGGAGAACGAGGTCGACACGCACCTTGGCGTAGCCGGCGTCGGTCAGCGCTGTGGTGATGTCCGTCGTGATGTGCTCCATGGCGGGGCAGCCGGAATAGGTTGGGGTAATCGTGACCACCGCAGTATCGCCTTCCAGGCGTGCATCTCGGAGAATACCAAGGTCAGCGATGGAAATAACGGGGATTTCCGGATCGGGCACCTCGGCGGCGACGTCCCACACGTGGGCGTCGTCAGGCTGCGTGGGGCGCAGCGGGTGGGACTTATCTGTGATGGACACGATGAAACCTTGGTCCTTTCCTTTTCTCTACCAGGTCGCGCCGGGGTGTTGGCGCGCCAAGGACTGCATCTCCGCGAGGATGAAACCGCGGTGCTCGGAAAAGCGCCCGGTGCGCTGCCCGGAGCGGGCTTGCTTGACCTCCGGGATAGCCAGACCTGCCTTGTCTAAGACGTAGGCGATGCGCTCATCGAACTGCTCGCGCAGGCTCGACGGCAAGACGGCGATGCCTTCTGCCGCCAGCTTCTCGTGGAGCGGGAGATCCTCGAAGAGCTCGTCAAGGTAGGGCCACATGTACATCAGGCCCTCCGTGATACGGCGGTGAGACTCCTCGGTGCCGAGGCCTAGGCGCAGAACCCATTGGTTGGCGTGGTCGACGTGGTACTCGACTTCCTTGATGGCCTTGGCTGCGATAGCCGCAATGGTTTCATCTTTCGACTCCAGCAAAGCCGTGTAGAGCCCGTATTGGTAATAGGAAAAGAGCAGCTGGCGGGCGATGGTGTAGCCGAAGTCGCCATTCTCCTGCTCGACAAGGCGGGCGGAGCGGAACTCCTCCTCATTGCGGAAGTAGGCCAAGTCATCCTCGGTCTTGCCCCATGCGGTGCCGGCATAGGTGAGGAGGAAGCGGGCATGTCCAATGAGATCGAGAGCGATATTGCCTAGGGCGATATCCTCCTCCATCTCTGGTGCCCGCGAAATCCACCAGCCCAGGCGCTGGGCCAGGATGAGGGCGTCATCGCCCAACGTGAGCGCATAGCGCGCCGTGTCCTCGGGTGCGACTGCGCCGGAGGCGGCGATGTCTTCTGCGGTGATGCCGTTGCCCTGCGATTGCTTGGTCGCAGAATCGGCGGCTGCAAATCCGGTCACAGGTGCGGCACTCCTTCCGACTTGTCGTAGTACGTGGCGTGGCGGTAGCTCTTACCTTGCGGGGACTCGAAGAATCCGCCCTTGGAATCAGGGTCGGAAGAGGCAATGGCCTCGCTGGGTACGACCCAGACGGAGGTGCCTTCGTTGCGGCGGGTGTAGAGGTCACGGGCGTTGCGCAGGGCCATCGTGGCATCCGGTGCGTGGAGCGAGCCGGCGTGGACGTGAGAAAGGCCGCGGGAGGAACGTACGAAGACCTCCCACATGGGCCAGTTAGAGCTAGACATGGAATCTTCCTTAAGGTCTCGAAACTGGTTGGGCAGTGTGCTTAGGCGTTAAGCAATGAGCGAGCTATCAGCCGAGTGGTGCTTCTCGGCGTAGGCTGCGGCAGCCTCACGGACCCAGGCGCCATCGGCATGCGCTTGGCGGCGACGCTGCATCCTCTGCACGTTGCAGGGACCCTCGCCCTTAATGACGGCCTTGAACTCGGACCAGTCAAGCTCACCAAAGTCATAGTGGCCGCGCTCCTCGTTCCACTTCAGGTCTGGGTCCTCGAAGTGCAGGCCAAGGGCCTCGGCCTGTGGAACGATCATGTCCACGAAGCGCTGGCGCAGCTCATCGTTGGAGAAGCGCTTGATGTTCCATGCCATGGACTGCTTGGAGTTGGGTGAGTCATCATCCGGCGGGCCGAACATCTGCAGTGCCGGGCCGTAGAAACGGTTGATGGCTTCCTGAGCCATCTGCTTCTGCTCGGGGGATCCGTGGGACAGCTCGTAGAGGATCTCCCAGCCTTGACGCTGGTGGAAGGACTCTTCCTTACAGATGCGCACCATGGCTCGGCCGTAGGGAGCATAAGAGGCGCGGCAGAGCGGCACTTGGTTGCAGATGGCAGCACCATCCACCAACCAGCCGATGGCTCCGATGTCGGCCCACGTGCGCGCCGGGTAGTTGAAGATCGAGGAGTACTTGGCGGTGCCGTCGAGCAGCTGCTGTACCAGCTCGTCGCGCGAGGTACCCAAGGTCTCCGCAGCGGAGTAGAGGTAAAGACCGTGACCGGCCTCATCCTGCACCTTGGCCATGAGGATGGCCTTGCGCTTGAGTGAAGGCGCGCGGCTGATCCAGTTGGCCTCCGGCTGCATGCCGATAATTTCGGAGTGCGCGTGTTGGGAAATCTGCCGCGTCAAAGTCTTGCGGTAAGCAGCCGGCATCCAGTCGGTGGGCTCGATGCGGGAGTCTTCGGCGATGAGCTCGTCGAAGCGCTGCTGTGCTTGTGCTTCATCCGCGGCCGGAACGGCGGTGAGTGTTTTTTCTGATGGGGTCATGGGAGGAATCGTTCCCTCTCTACTCAGTGTCGGCTGGGTGATACTTACTGACTGGTTGGTCAGTATATGGGCCATGTGTGAGCTATGTCAACCACGTTTGTGAGCTGCGCCCTACTTTGTGCGATTCTCGGGCTTGGTGGGCAAGACGCGGAACGTGCCGCGGAACTCGGCAATGGGCTTGCCCTTAATGCTGAGGGTGACGTCGACGACGCCATTGCGGCCCCAGGCTTGGCGGGTCACCCCAACCCCGTCAACGACGTCACCTTCGAAGGCGGGGGCGATGTAGTGGATTGAGTTGTGCGCGGCAACGGCCAAGTCGCCACCGGAATTGCAGGTGCCGGCGAAGATGGAATCGGCGAACATGTACAAATAGCCGCCTTGTGCCGTACCGTGCCCATTGCACATTTCAGGGCGGATGGTGAAGTGGCCTTCACACCTGCCGAGGTCCAGCGCGGTAATTTTCGCACCAATTTCCGCGGTGGCGCGGTCGTCATCGAACATGGCGCGTACGTGGGTGAACTCGGGGCCTTCGGCGACGCCGGGGGCGAGGATGGGGTGCTCGGTGCTCATGGGAAATCCTCCTTGGGAAGGGTCTTCCGCAGTGCTGCCGAGGGAGCGAAAAGGGGTGTGGTGGCTCACTAGTCTAACGGTGCTCGGGGCTCTCTGCTTGAATGGACTGCGTGAAGAATGAGAAATCCGCTGTCCAGGGCGCGGCCCGTGGCCGCCCCGGTTATTCCCGTGAAGATGTCATTCGTGCAGCCGTTCGTGCTTTTACTGCCCGCGGCTACGACGCCACGTCGATGGATAACGTGGCGAGCGAATTGGGGATTTCCAAGTCTGCGCTGTATCACCACATCTCGTCGAAAGAAGAGATCTTGGAACTGACGGTAGTGCAGGCGCTCAGCCGTTTGGAGGCGGTCGCGGAAGAGATGGCCGCGGCCGATGTGTCGGCGGGGGAGAGGGTCCGCGGGCTATTGCGTGGCTCGATTGAGGTGCTGTGCTCCGACCCGAAGTCTGTCGCGCTCTTGCTCCGTTTGCGTGGAAACTCCGAGGTGGAGCGGAGTGCGTTGGAGCGCCGCCGTACGCTGACGCGTTCCGTGGTTCCGCTGGTGGAGGCTGCTCAGGAGGAGGGGGCTATCCGCTCCGACATTGAGGCTCCGCTGTTGACCCGCATGATTTTCGGAATGATCAACTCGACGTCCGATTGGTACGAACCAGAGGGGCGAATTGATGCCGAAGAACTGGCCAGCACGTTTGAGAGCGTGATCTTTGGTGGTCTAGCACCACAGGCGCTGCAGTAGCCCCGAACGGGTGTTTTGCTCGGGGCGTTATTGCTCAATTCGGGGGTGGGGGCTTCGTTTGCTTGCGAAACCGCCGTGGCCTGCGGAGATGTGTCGCAGTTCAAAAACTTGGCCTAAATGTGTTGTTTATCACCGCGATGGTCTGTAGTGTACGTCACAAGACTTACCCAACCGAACGGTAAGTAAGTTTCGCACATGTTGTGCGTTGTCCCAGCTAACCAACTTCTTGCAGCACTTTCGATGGAGCTTGAGGGGTGTGGAATTTCCCTCTCCTCGAAATGAAAGGCAAATGACGTGACCGCAACGTTTGACATTTTCTCTGACCACCATGGCCCCCAGATGGGCATTGAGTACGCCTCTCGCGATGAAATTATCGCGCTGCAGACCGCACGCGCGAAGAATGAATTGCGCCACGCGTACTACAACGTTCCCCACTACCGCCGTGCATTTGATGAGAAGGGCGTTCATCCGGATGACTTCAAGGAGCTTTCGGACTTTGCGCTGTTTCCATTTACTGACAAGGAAACTCTCCGTGCGGAGTACCCCTTTGGGATGTTTGCCGTAGGACAGAACCAAATTTCCCGCATCCACGCTTCTTCCGGCACCACCGGTCGCCCGACCGTCGTGGGATACACCGAAAATGATGTTCGTATTTGGGCCGAGCTGGTAGCCCGTTCGCTGCGGGCTGGTGGCCTGCGCAAGAGCGATAAGGTTCAGATTACGTTCGGCTATGGACTCTTTACGGGCGGCCTGGGTGCCCACTATGGCGTGGAGGCCTTGGGTGCTACTGCAATCCCGACCTCCGGTGGCCAAACGGAACGCCAGATCCAGATCATGCAGGACTTCCAGCCGGACGCGATTCTGGGTACGCCGTCTTACGTGCTCAACCTTCTTGACCGTATGCGCAAGGAAGGCCTGGACCCGCGCGAATCCTCCCTGCGCGCTGGTGTCTTTGGCGCCGAGCCCTGGAGTGAGGGTATGCGCCGCGAGCTAGAGGAAGGCTTTGGTATTACGGCCACCGATATCTACGGTCTCTCCGAGGTGATGGGTCCGGGTGTGGCCCAAGAATGCGTGGAGACCAAGGATGGCCTGACCGTCTGGGAGGACCACTTCTACCCAGAGATCATCGATCCGGAGACCATGCAGCCGGTTCCGGACGGTGAGTACGGTGAGCTGGTTATCTCCTCCCTGACCAAGGAAGCCTTCCCGATCATCCGCTACCGCACCCATGACATCACCCGCCTGCTCCCAGGCACCGCGCGGTCGATGCGCCGCATCGACCGCATCTCCGCCCGTAACGATGACATGATCATCCTGCGCGGCGTGAACTGCTTCCCGTCGCAGTTCGAGGAGATCATCACCGAGGACCGTCTGCTTCGTCCGCGCTACCAGTGCGTGCTGAGCAAGCGCGGCCGCATGGACCACCTCACCCTAGTGGTTGAGCACTCCTCGGACGCGACCCCCGATCAGATCGACGCTTCTGCCCAGTGGTTGAAGAAACAGATTAAGGAGCGCATCGGCATCAGCGTTGGCGTCGAGATTACTGACCACGTTGATTGCGGTGAGGGCAAGGCCAAGAGGATCGTCGACAACCGCGATCAATAGACCGCTCTCGGTTTTTCGGGCGTGCCCAGCTCACTATTTGTCTCCTTAGTTCACTGGCTTTAACTGTATCCGCCGTGCTTCTGCACCCATAGAGAAAAGACTTCCACTATGTCTGCACCAGTCACCCAACAGCCTGCCCAAGGGCCGGGAATTACCACAGAGCACAAGCGCGTGCTCGCCGGATCGATGGTCGGCACCACCATTGAGTGGTTCGACTTCTTCATCTATGCCCAGGCCGCCGGCCTGATCTTTGCCACCCAGTACTTCGATCCGGTCTCCAATGAAAGCGCTTCGCTCGCGCAGATCATTTCCTGGGCGTCACTGGGTATCTCCTTCCTCTTCCGCCCCCTCGGCGCCATCCTGGCCGGTCACTTGGGTGACAGGCTCGGGCGCAAGCCGGTCCTCGTCGTCACGTTGGTCGGCATGGGCCTGGCCACCATGCTGATGGGTGTGCTGCCCACCTACGCCTCCATTGGCATGGCAGCGCCTATCCTGCTGGTGCTCTTACGTATCCTCCAGGGCCTTTCCGCCGGCGGCGAATGGGGTGGTGCGGCGATGTTGGCCGTTGAGCACGCCCCGCAGGGCAAGCGCGGACTGTTTGGTGCTTTCCCACAGGTAGGAGTGCCCCTCGGCATGTTCCTAGCCACCATCTTTATGCTGGTGCTCTCCGCCGTCCTCACCCCGGAGCAGTTCCTTGCATGGGGCTGGCGTATCCCGTTCCTGTCCTCCGTCGTGCTCATTCTTCTGGGCTACCTGATCCGCCGGGCGGTGGAAGAGTCCCCGGCCTTCGCGGAAATGGAGGAGCTGAAGGAAAAGTCCACCGCACCGCTCGCGGTCCTGTTCAAGGGGCACCTGGGAACCGTCATTAAGTGTGCGCTCATCTTTGCCGCCAACAACGCTATTGGTTACTTCGTCATCGCCTACTTCACCGCTTATGGCACGAAGGTGGTGGGTTATACACGCCCTCAGGCCCTCGCGGTAGCCTTGGTTGCGTCGATAGGCTGGTTCATTGGAACGCTGTACTTTGGCCACTTCTCCGACAAGGTTGGGCGCCGCACGACGTTTATTGGCGGCTACGTTGTCTTGGCGTTGTACATCACCCCGGTGTTCTTGGCGGTAGATTCGGGCAACGTCATGCTTTTCGGTGCAGCTGTGTTCCTGCTGGGCGTCATCTTGGGTGCGAGCTACGGCCCGCAATCGGCGATGTACGCGGAGATGTTCCCGGTTAAAGTGCGCCTGTCGGGCGTGTCCATCGGCTATGCCTTCGGTTCCATTATCGGTGGCGCCTTCGCCCCAATGATTGCGGAGATGCTCTACTCCAAGTTCGAGACTTCCATGGCCATCGCTGCTTATGGCATTGTGATTTCTATCGTCTCCCTTATTGGTGTGCTCGCCGTTCCCAAGGGGATTCAGAACCGCGATCTGCACGTCTAGTCGCGTCACATCCTTTTCTGCCCTTTACCCTTCATCGCTCAGCCTCCTTCCGGATTCATCGTTGCGGACAGGTGCTAGGCGTTGAGGGGTAGTAGTGGTTTTGAGGTCCTAGCCATGGGGTTTCGGAAGGGATAAAGAACTAGAAATAAGTATTCAAAACGGTACCTATAGGTTGGCAGTTAGGCTATGCTTCTCGCTAATACTCGTCGTACGCGGCCCGTATAAACAATTCCTAGGGTCTCGCCGTGCGCGATATTTGCTCAAGAAGAAAGTTCTCTCATGACCACATCAACCCCGCATAAGACTCGCTCGACACGCGATACTTTTAATACGCGCTTTGTCTTCCTCATGGCCGCCATCGGATCCGCCGTCGGCCTAGGTAATATCTGGCGCTTCCCCTACGTTGCCTATGACAACGGTGGCGGCGCCTTCCTCATCCCGTACATGGTTGCCTTGCTCACCGCCGGTATTCCCATCCTGTGGTTCGACTTGGCCATTGGTCACCGCTTCCGCGGTTCTGCACCGCTGGCATTTCGCCGTATCAGCAGCCGCTGGGAGGGAATCGGCTGGTTCAAGGTCGGCGTGAACTTCTTCATCGCCATCTACTACGCCGCCATCATTGCCTGGGCGGCGCTCTACACCATCAAGTCTGTGAACCAGGCGTGGGGCGAGGATCCATCAACGTACTTTATGAGCGACTTCCTCCAAGCAAACCCGGAGGCAACCTACTCGGGCCACGTCGTCCCCGCCATTCTCGGCGTCATGATCCTCGTGTGGATCGTCTGCATAGCCACGTTGGCCACGAGCATCAACAAGGGCATCGGTAAGCTGACCTCCATTTTCCTGCCGGTCCTGGCCGTCATGTTCATCATTCTGGTGATCCGCGCCTTCTTCCTCGACGGCGCCGCCGAGGGTCTCAACGCCTTCTTCACTCCGGATTGGTCCGTGCTGAGCAACCCATCGGTGTGGATCGCCGCCTATGGGCAGATTTTCTTCTCCCTGTCCATTGGTTTCGGCATCATGATCACCTACGCCTCCTACCTCAAGCCGCGCACCAACCTCACCAATACGGGTCTGGTTACCGCCTTTGCAAACTCCTCCTTCGAGGTTCTCGCCGGCATCGGCGTTTTCGCCACCCTGGGCTACATGGCTGCCCAGCAGGGCGTGGCCGTGGATGAGGTGGTGTCCTCCGGTATCGGCCTGGCCTTCATCGCTTTCCCGACGATCATCAACCTCATGCCGCTCGGCGGACTGTTTGGTGTCCTCTTCTTCGGCTCCCTCTTCCTGGCTGGTGTGACCTCGTTGATTTCTATCATGGAGGTCGTCGTCTCTGCTGTGGCAGATAAGTTCAACGTCTCTCGCCGCGTTTCTGCCATCACCGTTGGCGGCACCATGGCGGTCGTGTCCTGCTTCCTGTTCTCCACCTCCTCGGGCCTGGTCACCCTGGACATCATGGATAAGTTCACCAACAACCTGGGCATCGTCTTCGGCGCCATCTGTGCCCTAGTGGTCGTCGGCTGGGTCACCGGTCGCCGCCGCGAGATCCAGCAGCACCTCAACGCCGTCTCGCACTTCAAGGTCGGTGGCTTCTGGCAGTTCCTGACCTTCATCGCCACCCCGCTGCTGCTCGTCTACTTCTTGGTCAACGAGATCATCACGATTGCCCGCGAGGGCTATGAGGGCTACTCCTCCACCCAGATTGGGCTCTTCGGCTGGGCAGCGCTGGGCGTCATCCTGCTCGCCAGCTTCGTCATGCCGCTGGTGGCCTTCCGCGGCAACAAGTACCTGGACGGAATGGAGACCTCGGACTACGGCGTTCCTGTGGGCGGCCGCCCGGCCGGCACACCGAACCCGCTTGCCACGGGTAAGCCTGCCGCACCGATCACGGACGACAAGTAACGGCTATTAAGAAAGGAGAACGACAATGACTACAAGCGCAATCCTGCTCTTCATTCTCTTCGTCGTCGTCATCTGGGGCGGACTGGTGGTGTCTTCCATCTGGCTGGCCCGCAGCGACGATAACACCACGGGCGAGCTGGGTGATACCCCCGGCACTGACGACGAATCCCTGTCGCACCGCGTACACCACTAAAAGGGAGCGGGCGGCACACCGCTGCCCAGCTTAAATCTGTCCCAGCCTATATCTCGACCACCGTGCGCCCATGTCGGGAGCCCGCGCGGAGCTCTTGAGCGGCGGTGGCAACATCAGCCAGCGGAACCGTTTCGGTAATAGAGTTCAGCATGTCGAGGTCGAGGTGTTCGTCGAGAAGCTGCCAGGCCTCCTCGCGCACCTCGCGGGGCGCGTCGACCGAATTGCCGCCGGCCAGCACGATGCCGCGCAAAATGAACGGCAGCACCGAAGCGGGAAGGTCCGGGCCGGCTGCCATGCCGGTGGCCGCAACCACACCACCCCAACGCACCTGCGCCAGCACATTCGCTAGGACGGTGGAGCCGGCGGTGTCAATGGCGCCGTCGTACAGCGCCTTCTGCAGCGGACGGCCGGTCTCAGACAGCGCTGCGCGGTCGAGCACGTGATCCGCGCCGAGTGAGGTGAGGTAGTCCGACTGGGATTCCACGCGGCCGGTGACGGCGGTGACCTCGTAGCCGGAAGACTTGAGCAGCTGGACCGCGATGGAGCCCACGCCTCCGGTGGCGCCGGTCACCAAGACATGGCCCTGCGTGGTGCCGTGCGTGCGCAGCTGGTTCACGCAGATAGCGGCGGTGTATCCGGCCGTGCCGATGGCGGCGGCATCGTGAGCGCTGAAGCGTTGGGGCACGGGGATGGTGGCTTCAGCGTTGACGCGCTGGCGGGTGGTGTAGCCGCCATGGCGGAATTCGCCCAAGCCATCGCCGCAGGAGACGACAAGCTGGCCGGGGTCCAGGCGAGAATCAGAAGTCTCCGACACAGTGCCCACGACATCGATGCCGGGGACGAGGGGATTGATGCGCATGACCCCTTTATCGCCCTCCAAGGCCATGGCGTCCTTGTAATTGAGGGAAGAAAACTGCACATCCACGACCGTGTCGCCTTCCCCGAGCAGGGGCTGTTCTTGGAAGGAATGGGTTACTCCGGAATCCGCGCGGGTGACAATGAGTGTGCTCATGGGCACTATCGTACAGAGGATGTGAAGCAGCGTTTTCTGGCTTTTGCTTCAGCTGGCTTCCAGAGAACATAGTTAGGGTGAAGCGCATGACTGGGATAGAAGCTCAACACCCGCGCAATAGGCTGCGGCCCGCGCCGGATTCATATCCGCACCTGCGTCGTGATTCCTTCCTGGTCACGGCCCTGTCCTTGGTGGTCGTGATGTTGGCGACGGTGGGCAAACCCTTTATGGATATCCCCGGCGTGGTGGATGGTTCCGCACATGCGGTACGCCAGGTTAATACACAGCTCTTTGGTGGTTTTGAGAACGCCTCCGTGTGGTACGGCGCGTGGACCGATCTGATAGGAAACATCGCTCTTTTCATGCCGCTGGGCGCGGCGATCTACGTGGCCGGGCGCGACCGTGCCAGGATTCGCTGGGGCCTGGGCGGGGCGATGCTGATCGGCCTCGTAGTCAGCCTCTGCATTGAAAGCGCCCAGTACATCTTTGCCCTGGGCTTTAGCGATGTCGATGACCTTCTCTACAACACCGTGGGCTCTGTTTTCGGCGCCGCACTCATGGCGCGTATGGGGCGCGAAGAACAGATGAAGATCCTGCGCCGCCTAGGTTTTCTCCTTGCGCTGGCAGCGGTGGTGCTCCTCGCCATGGTGGCGTTGTAGCGCCTAGTGGGTAGAGCGAACGAGCTTGGCGACGTCCCCTGCTACCTGCCGCGCATAGGGTGACACACCAGTAATCGTGGCCGAGCCCGGACCAGTCCACGAGCCATAGCCCACGGGGAAGAAACCTTCCACCGTGGGCTTTCCTTCTGCCAACAGCCCAGGGAACGGGCGTAGCGCTGGGCGGAAGCCGGTGGCCCAGATGAGGTCGCTGAAGCCCTGCTCGGTGAGTTCATCGAGGGAATCGAACATCGGGGTAGTGCCCAACAGCCCGCTATCCCGGGCCTTGAGGACGGGCGGAACCATGACGATATCGCCGAGCTCCGACTCCGATCCGGGATCGGGCTCCCCCTTTGCTAAGGCGAGCATACGCTGCCGGTTGCGGCTAAAGAGCACGCGGCCATCCACGTCATCCGGCATCCACCGCGGCGGATGCGTGGTAAACCACGTGGTGTCCACGCCTTCCAAGGCAAGCTCGGCGGCGATTTGGGCACCCGAGTTGCCTGCGCCCACGACGGCGACGCGCTGGGTTTCTGGCTGCGTTCCGGGGAGAAACGGCGCAGGGCCGGGGTAGGTCGCCGTGTGCCATTGGCGGCCAGCAAATTCACCGGGGTAGAAGGGGATGAACGGCGCGGACCACGTGCCCGTCGCGGCCACGACGGTGCGGGAACGGAATTCACCGTGAGTGGTAAGCAGGCGGAAGCGGGGGTCGTCGTCAAGCACGCGCTCCACCGCCACCCCGTGCCGGACCGGCAGGTCATAGCGCTGCTCATAGCGGGTGAGGTAGTCCACCACATGGGAAGCCGGCGGGAAACCCGGGTAAGAAGGCATGGGCCAGCCGGGCAGCGTGGAGGATTGGGCATCGCTAAAGAGCGTGAGTGAATCCCACACGTGCTGCCAGGCCCCGCCGGGGGAGGAGTTGGCATCGAGGATGAGGAAATCGAGCTTCTGACGGCGCAGGTAATAGCCGGTGGCCAGGCCGGATTGGCCGCCACCCACGACGATGCAATCGTACGTATGCATTTATTGGATGAGCTTCCGTTCGCGGGCAGCGGAGACGGCCGCCGTGCGGGTTTCTACGCCCAGCTTTTGATAGACGTGAATCAAGTGGGTCTTGACCGTGGCCTCGGAGATGAAGAGCCGTTGGGCAATCTGCTTGTTGGAATCTCCCGTTGACAGCGCCTGCAGGATCTCCAGTTCACGCGCGGACAGCGCGGTCTCCGGCTGCGCCAAGCGCTCCGCCAGAAGGTTGGTGACCTCAGGTGCCAAGGTCCGCTTTCCCGCAGCTGTGTCGAGGACCGCGGTGTGCAGCGTTTCTTCGGGGGCGTCCTTGAGCAGGTAGCCCAATGCGCCCGCCTCCACGGCGGCCAGGATATCCGCCTGTGTGTCATAGGTGGTCAGGATGAGCACCGGTGGCCCATCGAGCTCGCGCACGCGCCGGGTGGCGGCGATGCCATCGACGTCTGGCATCTGAATATCGCAGACAACCACATCGATGTGGGGAACATCAGCATCCGTCAGCTGCTCGACGGTCGAGCCGTCGGAGCCTTCCAACACCACCTCGATGTCGGGGAAGGCGTTAAGAATCGCGCGCAGCCCGGCGCGGACCACGGGGTGATCATCGATGAGCATCACGTTGACCATTGCTGCTGCTTCCTGTTGGGATTCGCACCGCGAGCGCGGTGCCGGCGGGTGAAGATTCTACCTGGACGCTGCCGCCGACGCTGCGAACACGCTGCTCCAGGCCGGTCAGCCCGAAGCCACGTGGCCCTTCGATGCCGCGGCCGTCGTCGACCACATCGAGGATGATTCCATCCTCGAAAGAGCCGAGGGTGACCACGGCCTTGTCGGCATCGGCGTGTTTCATGACGTTGGTCAGCCCTTCCCGCGCGGCGCGCAAGATGACGTGGGAAAACTCGGTGGGGACGTCGGCGCTGCCGGTGAGCTTGAGCCCGAAGCGGGTGCGCAGCCCCAGGCCCTTAGCTTGGGCTTGGAGCTCATCCACGAGGGAGCGCAGTTCCGCGTCGAGGGAGGAGGCAGGGGCTGCGAGCTCTTTGACGAAGCGCCGGGCCTCGGCCAGATTATCCTGGGCCACCTTTTCAATGAGTGCGAGCTGCTCGGTCACGTCCTGTTGCGCGGATGTGTTCTTGGCGGCGCGGCTGAGCAGGACGATGGAGGACAGCCCCTGTGCCACGGTGTCGTGGATTTCGCGGGAGAGCCGCTCCCGTTCCTCAAGGCGCCCGGCTTGGTGCTCGCTGGCCGCCAGCTCCTCCTGGGTCTCACGCAGCTGCTTGGCGACGGCCGCGTGGTGCGCCGCCTCCGCCTGAACCCGGCGGGCGGCGTGGTAGACGGCCACGGCGAAACAGGTGCCAATGAACGGCCCGATGGCCGCGGCCGCGGTCCAGAATTGCGGGTGGATCCACGCGGGGACGAAGGCGGCGACGGCCCACAGCACCACGCTGGCGACGATTCCTGGCCAGAAGGGAAGCGCATGGATAAAGACGAAGACCAGCGGGAACTCGAGCCACATGAAGTCTTGGGCGTGCACCATAAGCCCGATCCACAGCAGGCACAGGGCGGCGAGCCACAGCGTGGTGGGGACGGGGCGGGTGATGGTGCGAGAGCCGAAGATGGCAAACCCCGTGTAGACCACTGCGAGTGCGATGGAGAGGCCGAGGGCGCGGGCGTCGAGACGGCCATCGGCCCATGCGCGCAGCACTCCAAACACGAGGAGAAAACCGAACATGGTGTGCAGTCCCACGGTCCACAGTTTGTTGCTCATCATCACGGCAGTCCAGCTTATCCGCTGGCTGGTCGAGGGCGAATCAACCAACTGGTTGAGTGGAGGTTCAACTGGCTACCCGATTACTTTCAGCGCACGCACACGCAGGATTAATAGTATGTTCCTGGCATTAAGAGAGATAGTCACCGCCCGCGGTCGGTTCTTCCTGATCGGCGGCGTCGTGGCTCTAATTACGTTGTTGCTCGTTATGTTGTCCGGCCTGACCCAAGGCCTGTCCAAGCAGAATACTTCCGCCCTTGAGGCACTCGGGGAGCAGACTCCGAACGTGACCTTTTCGACGGAAGATCCCTCCTTCACCGAGTCGGAGATCTTTGCCGAGGATGTGCCTGCCTCTGGTATTCCGCTGGGTACTTCGCAGACCAAGCTGGAGGGCCACGGCGGCGTGGCGGTCTTCGGCCTGCCCGAAGGTACCCAGATTCCTGGCTCCAGCACCGTGATTCCGGAGGAAGGCATGGTCTTGAGCCAATCCATCGATGAAGAGATGAACGCGCCCTCCCGGGGCACCCTCGGCGGTGTGGATTTGGACGTCACCGCGGTGGTTGAGGATGAGTACTACTCCCACTCCCCGGTGGTGTGGGTCTCTACCGAAACCTGGCAGCAGGTCTCCCATTCTCCTGAGGACATGGTGGGCGTAGCCGTGCTGTCCCCGGAGCCGACCGACACCTCCGTGTCTATGGGCAAGGCCCTGTCCGGTCTTCCGGCTTATAGTTCGGAGCGCGGTTCGCTGCTGACCATGCAAGCCTTCCTCTACGGTATTTCCGCGCTGGTCACTATCGCTTTCCTGAGCATCTGGACCATCCAGCGCACCCGTGACCTGTCCATCCTGCGTGCCCTTGGCGCCAGCGTGAAGTACCTGCTCAAGGATGCCATCGCGCAGGCCGCCATCATCCTGGCGATTGGCGTGGGGGTCGGCGCGCTCGTCGGCTGGCTGCTGGGCCTTGCCGCCCAGGGCGCTGTGCCCTTCGAGGTCTCCGCCATGACCGTCATCGTCCCCGCACTCGGTATCTGGCTGCTCGGCATTGCCGGTGCCTTTCTTGCCACCCGCCGCGTATCCAAAATCAATCCGCTTGACGCCCTAGGAGGCAACGCCTAATGACTACCACTGCTTCTGCCCCTGCACTGTCCCTTCGCGATGTCGTGGTGACCTACCCGGATGGTGAGTCCCGCGTCACAGCGCTGGATAATGTCAGCCTCGACGTCAAGCCGGGCGAGCTCACCGCCGTCATCGGTGAGTCTGGGTCCGGCAAGTCGACCCTGCTTTCCGTAGCCGCCGGCCTCATTGAGCCGGACTCCGGCACCGTGGAGCGAACTGGCTCCCGCGGGCTCATCTTCCAGCAGGCCAACCTGCTAGCCGCCCTTACCGCGCGCGAACAGCTGCTCATCATTGACCACATGGAGGGCCGCAAGCCGCGCCAGGATCGTGCCGATGAGCTGCTCAGCTTCGTGGGCTTGGAGGGCTTTGGCAACCGCCGCATGAACCAGCTTTCTGGCGGCCAGCGCCAGCGCGTCAATATTGCGCGCGCGCTCATGGGCCAGCCTTCCGTCTTGCTGGCAGACGAGCCGACCTCCGCCCTCGATTCCAAGCTTTCGCGCGACATTGCCAAGCTCCTGCGCGGTGTTACCGAAGACTTCGATACCGCAACCCTGTTTATTACCCACGACCGCAGCTTGCTCGACTATGCCGACACTGTGGTCGAAGTCAAGGACGGAAAACTCTCCGAATACTCCGAGCTAGCAGCCTAGGAACCTCCTCATCTCTCACATGTTCATACAAAGGGGTAAATTAATACCCCGTTATGATACGACCCCGCAAGCCCCGAGTAAGCCCAACTGACTACCCGCGCATGCAGCAGTGGACTGCGCTGCATGCGCTCATGTTGAGCATTACCGTGGTGGCCTGCGGGGTCTTTATTGTTGCCGCCCGCAGGATCAAGGGAACCTCCCGCGAGACCTTCATCCGCCGGATGGTGGGCTGGGCCTTGCTGGTGGCGGGTATTGCGTGGACGATCATCTCCTTAGACCCGAAGCAATTCGATATCCGTGAGTCTTTGCCTTTGCACCTGTGTGACGTGCTGCGTCCGATCCTGGCGCTGGGCCTCATTACTGGCAACGAGCATGCCCTGACCTTGACCTACTTCTGGGGCATCATCCTCAACCCGCAGGCCATCATCACCCCGGATGTCATCTACTACTTTTCCCCGCGCTGGCTGCGGTTTGCCACCTACTGGTTTTTCCACATCGTGGCACTTGCCGCGCCCCTGGCACTAACCTTTGGTCTTGGTTACCGCCCCACCTGGAAGGGTTACCGCTTCGCCGTCAAGGTCACGCCCGTGTGGATGGCACTGGCCATGGCGGTCAATGCAAAGACCGACGGCAACTATGGTTTCCTTAACCACGCGCCGGGCAGTCCCTCCATCATCAACCTATTCGGCCCATGGCCCGGTTACATCGTGGTGGAGACCCTTGCCGTCGCGGCAGCATGGGCGGGGATGACGTGGCCGTGGGAAAGCACCTCGCTGCGCCGCGGCACGGTGGCGGTCGGCCCGCGCGGGCTCATGCGCAAGTCCGTCGGTACTGCGTCCGGGATCCTGCGCCGGGCCACGGTACGTTTTCGTAGATAGTGGCCCGGAAATCGCAAAATTCTAGGGCTTCGTTGCGAAAACGTACCAAGACGGCGGCGGCCAGGCACGGATCGATCAAATAAGACCCCAGATCGTATTTTTGGGGTGCTATTTGATCGAAACGTACTCAGCGGCGGAGCTAGCGCTCGGCGTTGAGGAGCCGCGCGATGGCCTGCGGGATGGCCGCGGCGATCTGGGAGGCAGAACAGGGCGCGAAGCCCTCGGGGGTCTCGGCCGCGATGGCCGCTGCGTGGGCGTGGATGGCGCCGGCGTGGAGAACTTCGGTGATGATTTCGGTGGGGGACGGGGAGGAAGCGGTGGCGGAAAGCTGGGCGATGACAGCGCCGAGGATCCCGGAGAGCACGTCCCCAGAGCCGGGGGTCGCGGCAAAGGAGTGACCGGCGTTGAAGGAATACAAAGGCTGGCCCGGCGCGGTAACGCGGGTCAGTCGGCCTTTGAGCAGGATGATGCTGTTCAGTTCCTCGGCTAGCTCGTGGAGGGCGCGGCTCCAGCCGGTGGCCGCATCGGGAGCAGAGCCGAAAGCGGCCTCGTAGAGGCGGCGGAACTCGCCTTCATGCGGGGTGAGGATGGTCAGCGGGTGTTCGGTGACTTTCTGGCGCAAGGAGGTGTTGCGCGCCAGCAGCGTGAGGGCGTCGGCGTCGAGGATGGTGGGAAGTCCCTGCGCCAGTACCTTTCGCAGTTCGGTGGCCGCCGCTGCATCGGTACCGCGGCCGGGGCCCACGACCCAGGCTTGGGCCTGTCCGGCGGAGGCCACATCGGGATGGCAGACCAGCTCGGGGAGAAGGGAAGTAATCGAGTTATCGCCGATGAAGCGCACCATCGAGGGGGTGGCACGCACCGCTGCGGTGGCGCAGAGGATCCCAGCACCCGGATAGGTATCGCTGCCGGCAGCCAGAGCAACGACGCCCCCGGAATACTTATCCGAGCGCGCGCCTGGTGTGGGATCAACGATGGGGCCGGTGCAGCCAACCGGCCAGGGGCGGGAAGCGCGCCCGCCAGGAAGATCGAGTTCGCCCGATTGCCACGCAAAGGCCGTCGGCACGGAAGGTTCGTGCGCGATGAAGCCGGCGGGTTTATCCAGTTCGGCGAGGGTCTCAGCGAAGGAGGACGCGCCGGGTAAGAAGAGATCAGAGACCACAACCTGCCCGCATTCGGCGGCCAACGCGTGGCCGAGACGCGGCGAGCCGAAGGTGACGGTGACATCGGCGTTAACGGCATCCGCAGCACACACTCCCGTGTCGGCGTCGACGCCGGTGGGCATGTCGACGGCTAAGACTGCAGCCCCGGCAGCGGTGGCTTCGCGGTAAAGCGAGAGCGCGGTGCCGCTTAAGCCCCGGGCGGAGCCGAGGCCAGCGATGGCATCGATTACCAGTGAGCTGTCTGAGGGCGCGCTGCCGTTAGGCAGCGCGTCGGAAGGAAGTACCGTGCCACCGGCGGCACGGAACGCAGCGAGGGCCTCCTCGCGGCAGCGTTCCGGAACCAGAGCATGGACCGTGACACCGCGCGAAGCCAGCTCCGCCCCGGCAAAGAGCCCGTCCCCGCCGTTGCCGCCGGAACCAGCGAGAACGAGCACCGCACCGGGGCGTGCCTCCAGCATCACTGAAGCAGCGTCTGCCACCGCCGCGGCGGCCAGCTTCATGAGCTGATCCTCATGAGATTGCTGTTCTAACAGGTGCTTCTCAGCGGCACGGACAGTGGCAACGGTATAAGCGGGGCGCATAACCCACACCCTAGCGCGCGGGTTGGCAGGTGGGGCACCAAAAGAGGTTGCGGCCCTGCATGACCTGCTCCCGGATCTCGGTGCCGCACACATGGCACGGCAGCCCGGCGCGGCGGTAGACGTAGACCTCGCCGCCGTGGTCATCCTTGCGCGGCTCGCGGCCCATGGCCTCCGGTGTGTGCGCGGGGCGAACCGTGTCGATGCGGCCGTGCTCCACGCCGTAGTCCATGAGATCGACCAGGTCAGACCAGATGGCATCGAACTCCGCGCGGTCGAGCTGGTTGCCCGGGATGAAGGGGGAGAGCCCTTGGCGGAAAAGGGCTTCTGCGCGGTAGATATTGCCCACGCCAGCAAAGAGACCTTGGTCCATGAGCTGTGCACCGATGCTGCGTTTCGAGGCATGGACCCGGGACCACAAGGCATCAGGGTCGGCGTCCTTCCGGAGTGGATCCTGGCCCACCTTCGCCACCTTGGCCTGGTACTCCTCCTCCGTGATGAGCGTGCAGAACTGCGGGCCGCGCAGGTTCGCGGCTGTTGTTCCGTTATCAATGCGCAGACGGATCTGCCCCCAGACATCGGCAGAAGGCTCAAAGCGCAGGGAGCCAATGAGGCCTAAATGGATATAGATAACGTGGCGCGGGTTATCCGCATCGAAGTGGAGAAAGAGATGCTTGCCAAAGGCTTCGGCGAGTAAGAGGGGTGAGGCGCTGACAAGCGCGGCCTCCGCAGCGAACCGGCCTTGGGGGCTGCTCACGGCTAGCGGCTTGTTACGGAAATCCGCATTGAGTGTGCGGGCAAGGCGGTGAATAACGTGTCCCTCAGGCATGTCAGGAAGTCTACGCGGGGGCTATGCTGCTGTAGACTTTTCGGGTACTACCCGTTGAACGGAAGGGCCTAAATACTATGGGGCGCGCGCTCGGTTTTGATCGTGAAAAATATATTGAACTGCAGTCGGAGCATATTAACGCTCGGCGCAAAGAAATCGGCGGGAAGCTCTACCTTGAGATGGGCGGCAAGCTTTTCGATGACATGCACGCCTCCCGCGTGCTGCCCGGTTTCACCCCGGATAACAAGATTGCGATGCTCGAGCGCATCAAGGATGACGTAGAAATCCTCGTCTGCATCAACGCCAAGGACATCGAGCGCCAGAAGATGCGCGGTGACCTGGGGATCCTCTACGAAGATGATGTGCTGCGGCTTGTCGACGTCTTCCGGGACCGCGGCTTCCTGGTCAATAACATTGTCATGACCCAGCTCGAGGACGGCAATAGCCAGGCGGAGGCTTTCATCGAGCGCCTCGAGCGCCTGGGACTGACCGTGGCGCGTCACCGCATCATCCCGGGTTATCCCGCCAACATCGACCTCATCGTCTCCGAGGATGGCCTGGGCAAGAACGACTACGTGGAAACCTCTAGGGACCTCGTCGTGGTCACCGCGCCGGGGCCTGGCTCCGGCAAGCTGGCCACCGCGTTGTCGCAGGTCTACCACGAAAATCTGCGCGGTGTGCCAGCGGGCTACGCCAAGTTCGAGACCTTCCCCATCTGGAATCTGCCACTCGATCACCCGGTGAACCTTGCGTACGAGGCCGCGACGGTGGATCTCAACGACGCCAACGTCATTGACCACTTCCACCTCTCCGCGCACGGCGAATCCACGGTGAACTACAACCGTGATGTCGAGGCTTTCCCGCTGCTCAAGTCCCTGCTGGAGCGACTGACCGGCACCGTGCCCTACCAGTCCCCGACGGACATGGGTGTGAACATGGTGGGCTTTTGCATCACCGATGACGAAGTCTGCCGCGAAGCCTCCCAGCAGGAGATCATCCGCCGCTACTTCAAGACTTTGGTGGAGGAAGCCCGCAACGGCCTCGACACCACGCAGTCTGAGCGCGCGGCCGTAGTCATGGCGAAGGCCGGCATCAAGTCCACCGACCGCCCGGTGGTGCTCCCGGCGCGTCAGAAGGCGGAGGAGACCGACGGCCCGGCGTCCGCGCTGCAGCTTCACGACGGCACCATCATCACCGGCCGCACCTCCCCACTTCTGGGCTGCTCGGCGGCCACCTTGCTCAATGCGCTCAAGCACCTGGCGGGCATCGACGATGACCTGCACCTGCTCTCGCCGGAATCCATCGAGCCGATCCAGACGCTGAAGACCAAGCATCTGGGTTCACAGAACCCGCGCCTGCACACCGACGAGGTGCTCATTGCCTTGTCGGTATCGGCGGCGAAGGACGAGAATGCCCGCCGCGCGCTCGATGCACTGAAGGAGCTTCAAGGCTGCGATGTTCACACCACCACCATCTTGGGTTCGGTGGATGAGGGCATCTTCCGCAACCTGGGCGTCCTGGTGACCTCCGATCCGGTCTTTGCCCGCAAGAGCGCGCTGTACCAGAAGCGTTAAATCCCACTCGCCGGACGTTGACTGAAAGCGCCACCACGTAAGGCATTTCCCCAGACCTAAAACCCGCAACCTGCAGGTGGGCGTCGCCAAGCGCTTGCCGACGCCCACCTGCCCACCTGGGAGTTTCGGGATCGAGGTCTGGGGCTTTGGCTTAAAAGCGGTTGTAGTGCTGGGCCCAAAAGATTGGGGATCTTGCCACTAGCAGGCCTAGACTTGCGGGCGTGACTATTGGCAAGATTCTCCTCTACTACTGCTTTACTCCCATCGAGGACCCCACCGCGATCATGCTGTGGCAGCGATCCCTGTGCGAGAAGCTCGGGCTCAAGGGCCGCATCCTCATCTCGGAGCACGGTATTAACGGCACCGTGGGCGGGGACATGGATGCGTGCAAGCGCTATGTGCGCGAAACCCGTGAGTACCCGGGATTTAAGAAGATGGAGTTCAAGTGGTCCGAGGGTAGCGCGGAAGACTTTCCGCGCCTCTCGGTCAAGGTCCGCGATGAAATCGTGGCCTTCGGCGCGCCGGGCGAGCTCAAAGTGGATGAAAACGGCGTCATCGGTGGTGGTGTCCACCTCAAGCCCGAAGAGGTCAACAAGCTGGTGGAGGAGCGCGGCGAGGAGGTCGTCTTCTTCGACGGGCGCAACGCCATGGAGGCGGAAATCGGCAAATTCAAGAATGCCGTGGTGCCGGACGTGCGCACGACCCACGACTTCATTGCTGAACTTGAATCCGGCAAATATGACTGGATGAAGGATAAGCCCGTGGTTTCCTACTGCACGGGTGGCATTCGTTGCGAGATCCTCTCCGCCTTAATGAAGAACCGAGGCTTTAACGAGGTTTATCAAATTGACGGCGGCATCGTCCGCTATGGCGAGAAGTACGGCAACGATGGCCTGTGGGAAGGCTCGATGTACGTCTTTGACAAGCGCATGCATCACGAGTTTGGCCAGGGCTTAGAGGATCCGGGCTTTATTCAGCTCGGCCACTGCGTGCATTGTGGGAAGGGGACGAATACCTTCCATAACTGTATTAATGAGGACACGTGCCGCAAGCAGGTGCTCATCTGCGATGACTGCATCCAGCACGTGGAGACACAGCACTGTGGGCGGCCCGACTGCGCCGAGGCGGCTGCTGCCCAGGCGCAGGCCTAGTTTCCGCTAGTTTTCGAGCACCGGGGCCAGCAGGATCTGGATATCGTTGATGCACCAGATCATGAAGTTGCCGGCCATGACCCAGAAGATGGCCATCCAGCCGCGCCAGCGCACGTAGGCTTTGAGCTTGCGCACCATGATGACTGCGCAGCCGATCATGCCAATGAACGGGATGATTAGCGTCGTCGTGGCGAACACGGTGCGCTGGGTCCTCGTGCAGAGCCAAGCGGCGTATTCGGCCTGGAGGCAATTGGTTGTGGTCCCGGCGACCTTGAAGAGGCCCGCGAGGAGAAGCGCATAGAGCGCCGAACCGACGAGGATGAAAATCATAAACCACAGCGCTTGGCGCGAGGAACGGCGGTTGGCCTCGGCGACGGTGAGGGGATCGGGTTCGTCGGCAAGCTCGTCAAAGCTGCGGGGCTCTGGGCGAGGCAGGTTCGTATAGTCCGCGTCGGACGTGAGATCGTTTTCGGGGTGCTCGGCTGCCATGGTTTGTCAGTCTAACGTGCTTCTTTATCGTAGGTACTGGGACAGACCAGTACTGGAACGCCCAAGTGGGGAAGCAACTCGGTGGCGGTGCTGCCAATGAAGACGCGTTCGATGGGCCCCATGGGAGCGGAACCCAAGCAGAGCAGGTCGCCCTTCTTCCACTTCAGTGAATCCACCGCGCCGGACCAGCCATGGCCACTGCCGATGGCCGTCGTGACCGATACCTCCGGGTAGGTCTCCGCGATGAGATCGTGGGCGCGGTCCAACAGTGAGAGCGAGTGCTCACGCCAATTCGGTGCATCGGGGGGAAAGGTCGGAGAATATTCGAGGGGGACGTCGACCAGCCCCTTGGCGGAAAACGCCAGGATACGCAGGGGGATTCCGCCGCGCTGCGCAATGCATGCGGCATGCAGCAGGGCGGGGTCGTCGGCATTGCCCAAGTCGGTAAAGGCGAAATTGATGCGGGTGACGCCGTGCTTGGACAATTTGATGCCGCGGGGAATCAAACCCACGGGCAGTGGCGCATAATGCAGAAGCGCATCAGCGGTAGAGCCCGAGAAGAAACGGCCCTTCGGCGCGGATTGATTGGCTCCAAGGAGGATGACGCTCGCCTTGAAGTCCTTAGCCGCCTGTTCCAAGAGCTGGGGGCGAGAGGGCCCTGCCAAGAGAACGGAGACATTCTTATCGAGCTGCTCCTTGTCCACCCCGGCTTCGTTCAAGGCCTGCTTGACAGCGCGTTCGCAGGTCGCGCGTTCCTTCTTGAACCACTTCTTGTAGGAACCGCTGAGCTTGCTGAGCGACGTCACGGTGAGGGGCTGCGAAATGGTTGAAACCACGCGAATCCGAACGGAGGTGGAACGTGCGAGCCACGCGGCAAACTCGATGGCCTCCGTGCCGGTGGAGCTAGGACTCCACGACACGAGGACGCGGAGCGGAGGGAGCTGGTCGTCCGGGGAGCATGGCCCTTCCGCAGGGTGTGAAGAATTCTTAGCCATTCAATAAAAAGTTCGGGGTCGTTTTCTTCATTATCGACCCTTCATGCCGGAAAATAAAATCCGCTCTACCGGCACTTTTTGGTCTATTTCCCTTCCATGATTGGACGGTAGACATCGGCAAGCTTGGAGATGAGATTGACCAAAGCGTCAGCGTCCTTGATATCCTCTGGATCGAGCCAACGCAGGATCTCTGCCAAAGCCGCCGCACGCTGGCGAGAGACGATGGTCAGCTCGGATTCACCGAGCTGGGTAAGGGCGACGAGCACACCGCGGCGGTCCTTTTCGTCGCGGTGCCGTTCCACGAAACCTTGGCGTTCCAATTGGTACAGCGCATTGGAGGCGGTAGGCATCCGGATGAGCTCTGCCTGGGCGATGGTGCTCACGCGCGAAGGGCCGCGCATGCGCAGCTGGTTCATGATGGAGACCTGCGACGTGGTGAGGGATGTGCCTTCTGTCGTGCGCTGGAAAATGAGCATGAGTTTGTTGAGCGCGGGCTGGATCTGGCGGGCGACTTCCAGGGCATCCTCGTAAGGGATGGGGGATTCGATAGTTTCTTCACTCATGGAAAATAAGTGTAGCTAGTAATTTCGCGGAGCGGTAGTTAGCCGATTAAAAAATTTGGTTTCCCACCGCGAAGCACTATGAAAGGGCCTAGATTGTTGACGCCGCCGGCACTACACTGTCCGGCGTGAATTCTCCGTCAAAGGCAGAGTCTGCAAAGACAAGGCCAGAAGTGGCCTACCGCAACGAAGTCTCTTATGAATGGGAGCGTGCACAGCATCTGCGTGAGCTTCGCGCGGGAAAGGTGACGCGCGAAGAGCTATGCGATGCCGACTTTCTCCTTCGCGCGGCGGCGGAACACCATGGCGTCGACATGCGCAAGCCGTGCCCGGTGTGTGAATCAGACATGCGACTGACCCGTTGGGTTTATGGAGATGCTTTAAAGCGCCGGGCGGGAAGTGCGCGGAGCGCTGCGGAAATTGCGGACATGGCCGCAGAAGGGCTGGAATTTACCGTGCACTTCGTGGAAGTGTGTCCGGCGTGCCGCTGGAATCATCTGCTTCGAGCCGCCACGGTCTATGCTCTAGGGTAGTTTTGGCTTCCCAGTTCGCGCCGGTAAGCTGCATATATTTACAGTTTCTGTACAGGATTGATGAGGACACGGATCAGTGACCGAGAAGGAAACCTCTGGGCGAAAGGCCGGTAAACGTCGGAAGAGCCCCTCGCGCAGCGCACGACATTCATCCAGCTCTAAACGCCGCTGGCCGTGGATCGTGCTGGCTGTTTTGTTTGTACTAGTGGGCATTCCTGCCCTGCTCTTCGGCTACGCGTATACGCAATACGACGTCCCCGGGCCCAAGGAGCTGCAGCCGAGCCAGATCTCCACCATCGTCGCCGGCGATGGTGAAACTCAACTGGCCAAGCTCGTTCCGCCGGAAGGCAACCGCCGTCAGGTGACGTTGGAAGAGATCCCGGATTATGTGGAGGACTCGGTCCTCGCTGCCGAGGACCGTGAGTTCTGGACCAACTCGGGCTTCTCCTTTACTGGTCTGGGCCGCGCCGTCTTGGGCAAGCTCACGGGTGATAGCACCGCCGGTGGTGGTTCCACCATCACCCAGCAATACGTGAAAAACACCCTAGTTGGTGACGAGTATTCCTACGTCCGCAAGATCCGTGAGCTCATCTATTCGGTGAAGATGACCAATGAGTGGGCCAAAGAGGACATCCTGAACGCCTACCTCAACACCGTCTATTTCGGCCGCAATGCCTACGGCATCGAGGCTGCCTCCAATGCCTACTTCAATAAGGACGCCAAGGACCTCACGAAGGAAGAAGGCGCGCTGCTCGCGGGCGTTATCCAGTCACCGTCTGTCCTTGATCCGTGGGTAGATGAGGAACGTTCTCATGCTCGTTGGGACTACGTCATGGATGGCCTCGTTGAGATGGGTGACCTGGATCAGGCTGAACGCGATCAGTTGGTCTTCCCGGAAACTCGCGATCCGTCTGAGTATTCCGCTTACACCGAAGCGCCAGGCGCTTATGGCCACATCAAGAACCAGGTCATCGATGAGCTGTCCCGTGTGGGCATCACCGAGGATCAGCTGGCCACTGGTGGCCTGAAGGTGACGACAACCATTGATATGACCGTCCAGAATGCGTCGACGGATGCTGCTCATGCAGAGCTGGGAGTGCTGCAGGAAGATGCACGTGCAGCGGCGGTCACCATTGACCCGGCTACGGGTGCCGTGCGCGGCTACTATGGCGGCGATGATTCTGGCGGCTGGGATTATGCCAATTCCCCGCTGCAGACAGGTTCAACCTTCAAGATTATGACCCTGGCCGCAGCGCTCCAGCAGGGCATCGATCTCAATACTTATTACTCCTCGGCGCCCTACCAGCTGCCTGGATCGCAGCTCGTGACCAACGACGTGGGTGCCGGCTGCGGTAGCTGCTCCATCGCTGAGGCAATGAAGAATTCTTATAACACGTCCTTCCTGCGCCTCCAGGATGACTTGGAAAACAAGACGCAGGACACCGCGGATATGGCGCATGCGTTGGGCGTGCCGCGCAGTCTTCCGGGGATTGAAAAGACCCTCACTGAAAATGGTGGAACGCCGTACGAGGGCATCGTGCTGGGCCAGTACCAGTCGCGTCCGCTCGATATAGCGACGGCAATGGCCACCTTGACCAACCAAGGCATATGGCATCAGCCGCACTTCGTGGAAAAGGTAGAAAACGCTGCCGGCGAAGTCCTCTACGAGAACCCGACCGACGGCGGTGAACGCCGTGTCTCCGCCAACGTGGCCAACAACGTGATCTCCGCGATGCAGCCAATTGCCGCATGGTCGAATGGCGCGCTAGCTGGCGGGCGCCCGTCTGCGTCTAAGACTGGTACCACGCAGCTGGGTGACACCGGTCAGAACAAAGATGCGTGGATGGTCGGTTCCACGCCCCAGCTGGCTACAGCAGTGTGGGTAGGCACGGCCGACAACACCTCCGCGATTTTCAATCAGTGGGGCGGCATCATGTACGGCTCGGACGCACCGACGAAGATCTGGAAGTCCATCTTGGACACTTCTCTGGCTAACGTCGAGCAGCAGACCTTCCCGCAGGCCTATCCGATCAACTACGGCGTCGGCAGTTGGGGTTCGGGCTATGTCTATGACCCGAGCCAGACCACGACGTGGGACCAGACCCCGGCAAGCCCGGAGGGCGAAGCCGCTGAGGGCGAGGGCGAGGCAAAACCAGAGGAAGGCCAACACCATGACGAGGGGCATGGTGATGCCCCGGCGCAGCCGGCCCAGCCTGAGCAACCGGCCGAACCCGCAGAGCCCGAGGTCCCTTCACTTGATGACATTCTCAACGGAGATGGACTCGACCAATTACTTGGTCAATAGGAGATTGATCGCCCGGTGAGCTATCACACTACTTCGCGGATCGTGTCTCTCTCATCTGAGTCTATGACCCATAACGCGGTCGACGCCCTGGGTGGGCCGACGGGGCGCTTTGCTCGTTCGGCTTATGCTGGGTGGTGGACACCCTTGCGCGTGGTTATCACCCTGGCGTGGACGTTTTTGGCGTTTGGGTTTTTGAGTAAGGCAACCTGTGCGGGTAGTCGCCGGGGCGAGGATGGCCTCATCAGCCTGAACTGGGATGGCAACCGCCAATACACGGCCTTTTGCTATAACGACATCGTCCCTCTCTATGGTGGGCGCGGACTCGATCAGCCGGGCTTCCCCTATGCCTATTCCTGGGTTGAGGGCGATCTCACCCGCTACATGGAGTACCCAGTACTGGCCGGCCTCTTCCAGGGAGCCGTCGGGTGGCTGGCGCGCACCACCTATCCGGCCGTCGAGTGGCTTGGGATGGCAGATGTCAGCTGGTACTTCGGACTGACCGCGTTCATCATGTCTCTCGTGTGGGTCGGCACCGTGGTGATGGTTTTTCAGCTCACGGGGAACCGGGCATGGGACACCATCCTCATGGCGGCCAGCCCGCTCGTGGTTATTCACGCTTTTACAAACTGGGACATTCCGTCGGTGGCCTTCATGGTGGGTGCGCTACTCGCAGTGACGAAGCGCAAGAATTGGCTTGCCGGTATCCTCATCGGCCTTGGCACGGCCTTTAAATTGTGGCCCCTGTTTATCCTGGGTGCGTTTTTAGTGTTGGCCATCCGCCATAAACGGTGGGCACCTTTCTTCAAGATGATCGTGGCAACCGCTGTGACGTGGCTCGTGGTGAACCTTCCCGTGGCACTGGCCTACCCCGAAGCGTGGGGCGAGTTCTTCAGGCTCAATCAAGAGCGCGGTGCGGAGTGGACCACGATCTATGCGCTGTTGAGTCGCGTGACGGGCGTGGGCTTCGAAGCCGAATTCCTCAACACCTTCTCCCTCGTGGCCTTCCTAGCGTGCTGCGCTGCCATCGCCATTATGGGGCTTACTACGCCGCGTGCGCCACGGGTAGCTGAGATGATCTATCTCATCATCATGGCCTTCCTGATCTTCAACAAAGTGTGGTCGCCGCAGTACTCACTGTGGCTCGTCGTACCGGCACTCTTGGCCCTGCCACGTTGGCGCCTCATCTTTAGCTGGGCGCTTGCCGACGCCCTCCTCTGGCCCATCCTTACCTGGCACATGCTTGGGGCTGAGAATAAGGGCCTGCCGCACGAGATGCTGGATATCGCCGTGATTACTCGTGATGGCTTCATCATTGCCATCGGTGTGCTGATCATCCGTCAGATGTGGGGCAAAGCGGAAGATAAGGTCCGTGCGGCGCACGGCGGTAGGGATCCATTGGCGGGGGATTTTGCGCTATGACTATGACGATCCTGGGCATCATCTCCATCACGCTGGGTTTTATCTGCGTGTTGAGCGCCTATTACCTGTTTCAACGCTCTCAAGACCGCACCTGGCCCATTGTGCTGGGGCTGCTGGCTCTCTTGTTCCTCACTGTGATTCCTGCTGGTGCGGCGATCTTTGTCGCGGCGACACACTAGATGTGGCCGAGGAGATAGGGGATTTCCTTTTCCGCCGGTCAGTGCGGTACTGTGTGAGGGTTGCTTGACGCAACAGACCCTCCTGTCATATCCGCAAAGGTGATATGGCCGATACCAATTACTAGACCATAGGAGGTGATGAGGTCCGTGCGTCACTACGAAGTCATGATCATTCTGGATCCTAATCAGGATGAGCGCACCGTAACCCCGTCCCTAGACAAGTTCCTCGAGGCAATCCGCAAGGATGGCGGCAAAGTCGAAAAGGTTGACGTGTGGGGCAAGCGCCGTCTTGCATACCCGATCAACAAGAAGGAAGAGGGCATCTACGCAGTCGTGGAGCTGGAGTGTGAATCCCACTCCGTTCTCGAGTTCGATCGCCGTCTGAACCTGAACGACTCCATCCTGCGTACCAAGGTTCTGCGCACCGACAGCAAATAGCGGATACTGGGTTTCGAGCAATCCACGTAACCGATATTAAGGAGTAAAGACATGGCTCAGGGAGATACCAACATCACGGTTGTCGGCAATATCGTTGCTGACCCGGAACTGCGCTTCACCCCGGCGGGTGCCGCAGTAGCGAATTTCCGTGTTGCCTCCACCCCGCGTCGCTATAATCAGCAGACTTCCCAGTGGGAGGATGGCGAGGCCATGTTCCTCACCTGCAACGTGTGGCGCCAAGCCGCAGAAAACGTTGCGGAGACCCTGACCAAGGGCATGCGCGTTATCGTTAATGGCCGTTTGCGCCAGCGCTCTTACCAGACTCGTGAGGGCGAGAACCGCACTGTTTTTGAGATTGAGGTCGATGAGGTCGGCCCGTCCCTGCGTTATGCAACCGCCCAGGTTAACCGCAAGTCCGGCAACGGCGGCGGCAACTATGGCGGCCAGCAGCAGGGTGGTGCTAACTACAGCGGTGGCAACCAAGGCGGTTTCTCCGGAAACCAGGGTGGTTTCTCTGGAAACCAGTCCCAGTCCTCTGCCCCGCAGCAGTCCCAGCAGTCGGCTCCGAGCAACGATCCGTGGAATTCGGCACCCCAAGCAGGAAGCTTTGGTGGTGCGGATGCAGAACCCCCGTTCTAAGACTGTCACGCAAGTATTCATTTAACTCAATTGAAAGGCAGGGATCATGAAGCTGATCCTCACCGCTGCCGTTGAGAACCTCGGCGCCCCCGGCGAAATTGTAGAGGTTAAGGACGGCTACGGACGTAACTACCTGCTTCCGCGCGGCCTGGCTATCGTTGCCACCCGCGGTGCTGAGAAGCAGATCGAGGGCATCAAGCGCGCCCAGGAAGCTCGCGCAATCCGCGACCTGGACCATGCACGCGAGATCCGTACCCAGCTGGAGGAGCTCAAGGACGTTAACGTCCCGGTGAAGACCTCCGAGTCCGGCAAGCTCTTCGGCTCCGTGTCCGCAGAGGACATCGTGAACGCCGTTGCCGCCGCTGGCGGCCCGAAGCTGGACAAGCGCATTGTTGTGCTTCCCAAGGGCCTGGTCAAGAAGACCGGCAACTACCAAGTCGAGCTGAAGCTGCACGCTGACGTTATCGGCAAGGTGAACTTCTCGGTCGTCGCTGCCTAAGAACTAAGGCGCACGACGGTCACCCTCCGTCCGCCCGCGTGTGAGGCGCGGCGCCGGTACGCAGGACTTGACCTTAAGACAACAGCAAGGCTTGAGGCCGTGCTCCTCCCACTATGTGAGGTGGTGAGAGGAAGCACGGCCTCAGGCCGTTTTGTGGGCTTTTGGGGATAGAGATTTGGGGAAAAACTCAAACTGTGGATAACTCGCACTATCTGTGGATAACTTGGTGGTGAGTTAACGGTGAATTTACTCACGGCGCACGGTGTTAACCCGCTGGTAGGGGCGATATTCAGTTGGGGGCCTACTTTTCCACCGGTTTGTGCGGATTTTCACACTAGGAAAAACCTATCCTGACCAGTGGAAATAATCATCGCAGGTCACAGCGCTGCAAAGTTATCCACAGCCCTGACCTCTGTCTTTGCACACCGTGTCTTTGCTGACCTGGGAATTCCACAGGTCTCTGTGGATAACTATGGGAGTTATGCCCAAGGGGTAGTGTCTTGACCCTCAGCTAGACTGTTGTGTACAACGCGCGGTTGCCGCTCGGCACTGCATCGAAGCCTGGCCGTCCGGCGCGGAGAAGAGTGAGGATTTCAGGCACACGGCCAGGGTGGGATTAATGAACGGTGGGATTAATGAGCAATGACTAATGCCAGTTTTGATGATGACCAGGTTCCACCACCACCGGAGCCGGTAGAGGAGGAAACCCGCCGCTCCTACCGGCAGGAGGAGCCTAAGCGTTACGGCGAATTCCGTCAGCCGCCCGCGGACCGTGAGGCAGAACAAGGCGTCCTTGGTGCTATGCTCCTGAGCCCGAACACGGTCATGGAGGTCATTGAAGAGCTGGAGCCGGAGGATTTTTACTATCCTGCGCACACGCTCATCTACCAGGCCATGATTGACCTTTATGCCGCAGGCACCGACATTGATGCGGTGATTGTGGCGGCCCGACTCGATCGATATAACAACCTCGAGCGCGTTGGCGGTGCGCCCTACCTGCATACCCTGTTGGCCACGGTGCCAACCGCTGCCAACGCCCGCTATTACGCGGAGATTGTCGCGGAGAAGGCGGTGCTGCGCAAGCTGGTGGACGCTGGAACAAGAGTCGTCCAACTCGGCTTCCAAGGCTCCGAAGACATGGAGATTGAGTCCGTGCTGGACCGCGCCCAGCAGGAAGTTTTCGCTGTCGCGCAGAAGAAAACGACCGAGGATTACCGTGCGCTGAGTGATCTCATCGATCCCACCATTGATGAACTCGCCGCCCTGCAACAAAACGGCGTGGAGTCCGGCGTGCCCACCGGTTTCATCGACCTCGATAACCTGACCAATGGTCTGCGTGCCGGCCAGATGATCATCGTCGCCGCCCGCCCTGGCGTTGGTAAGTCCACGCTGGCCATGGACTTCATGCGCTCGGCATCACTGCAGCATAACAAGACCTCCGTGGTCTTCTCCCTGGAGATGTCTGCCTCAGAGATCGTCATGCGCCTGTTGTCTGCGGAGGCGGAAGTGAAGCTGTCGGATATGCGCGGTGGCCGCGTGTCCACGGAGGATTGGGCCAAGATCGATGACACCCTCAACCGCATCCAGGATGCGCCTCTGTTCATCGATGATTCCCCGAACCTCACCATGATGGAAATTCGCTCGAAGGCCCGCCGCCTCAAGCAGCAGCACGGTCTAGACCTCATTGTGCTGGACTATATGCAGCTGATGTCTTCAGGCAAAAAGGTGGAGTCCCGCCAGCAAGAGGTTTCGGAGTTTTCGCGCCAGCTCAAGCTGTTGGCCAAGGAGCTGGAAGTTCCGCTCATCGCGATTTCGCAGCTGAACCGTGGTCCAGAATCCCGTACCGATAAGAAGCCGCAGCTGGCGGATCTGCGTGAATCCGGCTCGCTTGAGCAGGACGCCGATATGGTTATGCTGCTCTACCGCCCAGACTCACAAGACCGCGATGATCCCCGCGCCGGTGAGGCGGATATCATCCTGGCCAAGCACCGTGGCGGCCCGATCGACACGGTGAAGGTGGCGCACCAGCTGCACTACTCCAAGTTCGTCAACATGGCGCACGGTTAAATTACAGGTCCACGACAGCGTTGGGGTCACCCAACCGTGGGCCGAGGATGACCAAGACCAAGAAGACCGCAGCCGCGGCGAGCGCCAGCCATCGCCACACCGGGAAGAAGCGCTCGCCACAAAGCCGGGCAAATGCCGCGCCGATGAGCGCGCCGATCGTATTGAAGATGAGGTCATCAATATCAGTGCGTCCGAGCGCGAAGGCATACTGGACTGTTTCCAGCGCCAAACTCAGCGCGAATCCCCACGCGGCCGTTGCCTTGATTGATCGGCACATGCTGAAGACGAGCATGCCGAAAGGAATGAAAAAGGCGGTATTGCCCGCATACTCAAAAAGCGGGCCAAACCAGGTGCCTCCGGAGAACTCATCAAGTGGCACCAAACGCAGGTCACGAACTCGCTGGTTCTCCGGCTTCCAGAGGTAGCCAATCTGATAGAAGGGCTTAAGCGTGGTGAGCGCGGCCATGACCGCGATCCACGCGCCAAGGGCGACCCTATTGAGCAAGGGTCCTGCCCTTGAACTCTGGCAGTGTCAGTGCTGCTACAGCTGCGAGGCCGAAGGCTGCTGCGAACAGCGCGAAGAGCGAGCCCGTTCCTGCCACCGCGATGAGCGGCGGAACGATGAGCGGTGCCAGGATTGATGCGAGTCGGCCGAAGCCAGCTGCCGCACCGGTACCGCGCCCGCGCAGGGCGGTGGGGTAGAGCTCCGGGCCGATGGCGTACAGCGCACCCCACGCGCCAAGGTTGAAGAAGGAGAGCAGGCAACCGGCCAGGATGATCATGGCTTCAGTGTTAGCGAAACCAAAGAACCCGGCGGACAGGGCGGAACCCACGAGGAATATCGCTAGGGTCGAGCGGCGGCCCCAGACCTCAATGAGCCAGCCGGCTGCGGCGTAGCCGGGTAGCTGGGCGAGGGTGATAATCAGCGTGAAGCTGAAGGACTTCACCAGGGAGAAGCCATCCGCGACGAGCAGTGACGGAATCCAAATGAAGGCGCCGTAGTAAGAGAGGTTGACGCAGAACCAGATGGTCCACAGCGCCAGCGTGCGCCCGCGCAAGGACTTTGACCAAATGCTGGTGGCGGTGACATCTTCCTCGGAGTAGGTCGGTGCCGGGGTCGTGCGGTCAATGTCCGCCTCGTCTACCTCGGCCTCAAAGGAAGCGACGATTTCTTCTGCTTCCTCGTGGCGGCCCTTCGACTCCAAGAAGCGCACTGATTCAGGCAAGTGAAGGCGTACATAGAGAGCGTAGAGCGCGGGCACCATGCCAAGCGCTAGGGCCCAGCGCCAGCCGCTTTCCGACGCCCCCACCACGAACGTTCCAATTACCGCAGCGAGGATCCACCCCACCGCCCAGAAGGCCTCCAGCAGAACGACCATGCGCCCGCGCACCTTGAGCGGTGCGAACTCGGAAATCAGCGTGGAGGCCACCGGCAGCTCAGCGCCGAGGCCAAGTCCGATGAAGAAGCGCAGGATGATGAGGAGCGTGAGGCCCGTTGCCAGGGCAGAAGCGCCCGTGGCAAGGCCATAGACCAGCAGAGTCAGAGCAAAGATGTGGCGGCGGCCGAACTTATCGGCCAACAGGCCGCCGAAGGTGGCGCCCAGGGCCATGCCGATGAAGCCCACGGACGCCAGCCATGAGGACTGGGTCGGTGTGATCCCCCAGTGCACGGCCAAAGCGGCCATGATGAAGGAGATGAGGCCCACGTCCATGGCGTCGAGCGCCCAGCCGATGCCGGAGCCGAAGAGGAGACGTTTGTGTTTTCCAGTGACGGGAAGGCGGTCGAGCCTTTCCGTGCGTGAGATAGAGCGATGATCAAGACGATTCATGCAGGCTAAGCTTACTCCTCGGGGGTAAAGCTTTTCAGCCGCAGAGAATTGGTCACCACAAAGACTGAGCTCAGGGCCATTGCCAACCCCGCCAGTAGGGGGTTGAGCAGGCCAAATGCTGCCACAGGAAGAAGAATAATATTATAGGCGAACGCCCAAAATAGGTTGCCCTTGATGATGCGCAGGGTGCTGCGCGCGAGTCGCACTGCCTCGGCGACGGAGCGCAGGTCGTTGTTCATCACCGTGATATCGGAAGCTTCGATGGCCACGTCTGCTCCCGCGCCCATCGCGATTCCGAGGTCTGCCTGCGCGAGCGCTGCGGCGTCGTTGACGCCATCGCCCACCATCGCCACGGTCCGCCCCTGCTCCTGCAGTCGAGCGATAGCCTCTACCTTGTCTGCCGGCATGACCTCCGCTGTCACGTTGGCATCATCAATGCCAACGGCTCGCGCCACTGCACGCGCCGCGCCGGCGTTATCCCCGGTGAGTAGGTGAGGTGTAAGTCCTAGCTTGTGCAGTGCCGCGATGGCGGTGGCGGAGGATTCCTTGATGCGATCCTGCAGCTCGATGGTGCCTGCCAGGGTGTCACCGACGTAGACGCCGACTTGGGTCCCGGTGCCCTCATAGCCCGCAGGCGGCCGGCCGACTCGCACGTGCGCGCCCTCAATCGTTGCCTCGATGCCTTGGCCGGGAAGCTCGTGGAAGTCTTCGGCTGTGGGGAGCTCGCCGTCGTAAGCCGTGCGGATGGCGCGTGCGATGGGGTGCTCGGAGCCCTGCTCTGCGGCCGCGGCGAGACGAAGAACGTCCTGCTGCGTGTGCCCTGCCGTAGATTGGATTGCTCCCACCGACATCTGGCCTTCCGTGATGGTGCCCGTTTTATCTAGAACGATGGTGTCGATCTGGCGCGTCGATTCCAAAATCTCCGGGCCCTTGATGAGGATTCCCAGTTCGGCGCCGCGCCCGGTGCCCACGAGGATTGCGGTGGGCGTCGCCAAGCCCATGGCGCACGGACACGCGATGATGAGGACGGAGACGGCGGCCACGAAGGCTGGGGCGATACCACCGAACAACAGGTGTGCCACGAGGGCGAGGAGAGCGATGCCGATGACGATCGGGACAAAGACGGCGGCGATGCGGTCCGCGAGACGTTGTACAGGGGCCTTCGAGGTCTGGGCCGCAGTGACCAGCGCGCCCATCTGGGCCAAAACGGTGTCGGAGCCAACGCGGGTGGCGCGCACCTCAAGGCGCCCAGAGGCGTTGATGGTAGCGCCCGTCACCGTGCTGCCGGGTGAAACCTCAACCGGCATTGACTCGCCGGTGAGCAGGGATTCATCCACGGCGGAATGACCGCTGAGAACCACGCCATCGGTGGCGATCTTCTCGCCGGGACGGACCACAAAAACATCGCCTACGTGGAGCTCGCTGGCGGGAATGCGGGTTTCGGTGCCGTCGCGAAGCACGGTGGCTTCTTTAGCCCCCATAGTCAGCAGCGTGGTGAGCGCCTCGGAGGAGCGTCCCTTAGCTTTGAGCTCAAACCACCGTCCAAGCAGCAGGAAGGTGATAACCATGCCGACGGATTCGAGGTAGATGTGGTCCATCTGCGCGTCATTGGAGCGTAGCGTCATGTGCATGGTCATACCGGGCATTCCGGCATCGCCGAAAAAGAGCGCGTAGAGCGACCAACCGAAAGCGGCGGTAGTGCCCAGTGTGATGAGAGTATCCATCGTGGCAGCGCCATGCTTCAGATTGGCCCAGGTAGCGCGGTGGAAGGGTGCTCCGCCGATGACGTAGACGAGTGTCGTGAGCATCAAGCAGGCCCACTGCCAGTGCTGAAACTGCAGGGCCGGGACCATGGAAAGCAGCATCACTGGTAGCGAGAGTGCCGCAGAGAGCAAGGTGCGCTGAAGGATGTCGGAGGCTTCGCTCTCGCGAGCATCCTCCGCCGTGCTTGCTGGTTCCTCCCCCTCACCGTCCATGGTGAAGGCTCCGTAGCCCGCGCCTTCGACGACGTCGATGAGATCGGCGGGCGTCGTTGTTGCAGGGTCATAACTCACGGAGGCAGACTCCGTGGCGAAGTTGACCGTGGCTTCAACGTTGTCGAGTTTGTTGAGTTTGCGCTCGACGCGGGAGGAGCACGACGTACAGGTCATCCCAGTGATGCCGAGGGTGAGGCTGGTAGTCATGGTGTTTAGGCCAATTCGTAGCCGGCTTCGGCGACGGCAGCAGCAACTTGCTCATCGCTAAAACCCTCCCCGGTGACGGTGACTGCGCCGGTGGTGTGGTCGGCAGTAACGTCGGTTACGCCACTGATCTCTGAGATCTCTTCCTTGACGGAAAGCTCGCAGTGGCCACAGGTCATGCCGGTAACGGTGTAGGTGGTGGTGCTCATGGTGATGAATCCTTCTCTCTTCTTAACGGTTAATGCTACTGCCAAGAATATACCCCCCTGGGGTATACGCGCAAGGAATAATCGAGTCTTGTGTACCGTTGAGGGTTGATAGAACCGACAAAAATCCCCGAGACTGATAGGAACAACATGGCAACGATTGACATTACTGAGGACACGTTCCAGGAGACCATCTCTGCCGACGGCATCACGCTCGTCGATGCCTGGGCGGAATGGTGTGGCCCGTGCAAGCGCTTCGGCCCGGTCTTTGAGAAGGCATCTGAAGAGCACCCTGATGCTACGTTTGCCAAGCTGGATACTGAGGCCAACCAGGAGCTATCTGCGAAGCTGCAGATTCAGTCCATCCCTACCTTGATGGTTTTCCGCGATGGCATCCTGGTCTTCCGTGAGGCTGGCGCCCTGCCGCCGGCAGCCCTGGAGGATCTCATCGGCCAGGTTAAGGCCCTCGACATGGACGAAGTCCGCGCCCAGGTGGAGAGCCAGAAGGCGGAATAGTCCCGAAGACTTCTCCTTGGTGCGGAGGGCCAAGTACGCCCGCCGCGCGCGCTTTCCTGTGAGTATCGCTACACTCGCAGGAAAGCGTCTTTTTATATAGGCCACTAATAAGAGCTGCATCAAATACTGTTGCAGGAACCACTAAGGAGTGAGTGCGATGGCAAATCCATTTAGCAAAGGCTGGAAGTATGTGATGGCTTCTTTCGATCAGAAGATCGACGAGAACGCTGACCCCAAGGTCCAGATCCAGCAGGCCGTGGAAGGTGCGAAAGAGCAACATCGCCAGATTTCCGAACATGCGGCGGAGATTATTGGACGCAAAACCCAGCTGGAAATGCAGCTCAACCGCCTGGTGAAGTCCCAGAAGGACTACCAAGACCAGACCCGCCGGGCGCTGGAGCTGGCGGATGCTTCCGAGGATCCGCAGAAGGCCGCCGAGTACAACCAAGCGGCAGAGGTCGTGGCGAGCCAGCTGGTCGCCGTAGAGAATGAGTTGGCCAATCTGAAGTCCCAGCACGAGGCCGCCGCCCAAGCTGCCGAGCAGGCGAAGGCCCAGCAGCAGCAGTCGGAGGCCCGCCTTAAGGAGCAGCTCGCGCAGGTGGACCAGTTGCTGTCCCAGGCTGATCAGGCAGCGATGCAGGAGAAGAACGCTGAGGCCTTGGACTCTATGAACGAGCTCAAGCCCGATGATTCCACGCCAACGTTGGATTCGGTACGCGCCAAGATTGAGAAGCGCTACGCCGATGCCCTCGGCGCTCAGGAGCTGCACCAGGCAACTGGTGGCAGCCGGATTCAGGAGATTTCGGCCGCGGGTCACGATACGGCCGCCGCGTCCCGCTTGGACGAGATTCGCGCCGAGATGGCCAAGAATAAGGAGATCGAAGGTTCCCCCTTCGCTAGCGACCAAGCGCTTGAGACTGGCACCGAAGCTGGTGTTGGTTCCGAATCGGAGACCACCGAGGGCAAGCAGTAGCCACCGCGGACCACATCACCGCATAGAAAAGGGACCTTTGAGAGCGGGCCGCGTAGCGCGGCCTGGGAGTTTCAGCGCCTTATGCTCTCAAAGGTCTCTGTGGTGTTTTAGCTATCTTGCCGGCGGATATTGATGAGCACGCCGCGGATGCCCGAGTGGAAGCCATCGCGCAGGTTGACGCGCTGGGTTTCGGTGAGCGTGTACTCGTGCAGCGTTTCACAGGCGAACTGCAGCAGCGGGCGGTCGATTTCCGGTGGCAGCCCGCCGCCCGATAGCAGGTGAGCCTGGTCGCGTTGATCAGCGCTCGCAGCGTTGTCGAACCACCACGAGGCATATTGCTGTCCCACATCAAAGGGAGACTGGAACCCGGCGGAGCTCCACACTTCTTCAGGGAGCGGAACGTACTTCGAACGTAGCTTGCGGCGCGGTGCCATCATCGACGGCTTTGGCGCGGCCGGCTTGGGAGCAGGCTTCGAGGCTTCGGTGCCTGCTTCCGACTCTTTGTCGGCAGGCTCCTGAGCAGCGGTTCCAGGCTGGGAGGGCTCCTCGTCCTCGGCGGGGGCGCTGGGTGCTGCTGACTCGGGGTGAGCGGCCGTGGCCGCCACATCTTGTGCCGCGGCAGAAGGAGTGGCCGGCCCGGGTTTCGGTGCGGAGGGGAAAGCAGCTTGTGCCTCGGTAGGTTCTTCGCATTCCGGAGCGAGCTCGCTAGCGGCATCGCTCACGTCCTCGCTGCCGTCCTCGGAATTCTGGGGTTCGCGGATGGTTGGCGGTAGCGGGCCTTCGAGAACCTCGAGCTCCATTGCATCGGCGAAGTCCTCGCGCGGATCAAGGATTGTGGTGGAATCACACGCATGGCGCAGAGCGGAGGACATTGAATCCCAGCCGAAGCCGTAGAGGTGCACGCGCACGCCGTTATTGACGGCTTCCTGCACTCCGGGGATCATGTCGGCGTCGCCGGAGACCAAAACAAAGTCCGTGACTTGGCCCTTCATAGCGGAGACGATCATGTCGGCGACAAGGCGGGTATCCACCGCTTTTTGGGTGCGGCGCTCGCCCCATTCGATGAGTTGGCCGGTACGCAGCTGCACGCCATCGCAGACGCGCAACGCTCGCTGGTAGCGGTGGGGCCCAGTATCCGGGATTCCGTCATACCAGTATTGGCGGTGAATACGGTTTCCAACCTGGTTCTCAATCATGGAACCAAGGGAGCTGACTACTTCGGGTAAATCAATCTCTAGCTGGGCTCGGGCACCCGTTTCCCATGAGTTATAGAAACTGGCGAGTAGATATGACGTGTCGACGAAGACAAGTGTTCGTTCAAGCATGGCTCCTAAATTCCGTTCTATTTCTTCTAAATAATTTTCTTAGGTCACTTCTGTGAGGTCTTCCAGCCTAAGGCCGGTGTGTTCCAGTGTGCCCCATTAGTCACAAAACGTCGATAACCTTGAGGGAATTCCCAGGTCAAAGTCAGGGCTCGATGCAGTCTTGCCAGGACTAAAGGATGGTTATATGGTTAGTTACATGAGTAACCAACCAGCTAAGGAGTCGGCATGGATAACTCCGCGCAGCCGCTCTTCCGTCAGATAGCTGTGCTCATTGAGGACGCCATTATCGAAGGCACCCTCACCGAAGGGGCACAGGCGCCGTCCACGAACGAGCTGGCCGCCTTCCATAGCATCAATCCCGCCACCGCCCGTAAAGGCCTTTCTCTTCTCGTGGATCTGGGGATCCTCGAAAAGCGCCGGGGCATCGGGATGTTTGTCACCTCAGGTGCAGCCGAAATGATTCGCGCGCGGCGTCGCCAAGAATTTGCAGCCGAGTACGCCGCGCCGCTGATCGACGAAGCCGTGCACCTGGGCTATACCCGCCAGCAGCTCCATGACCTCATTGATCTTGTCGCAGAAAGCCGAGGACTCTACTCATGATTTCCACCCCACACTTCACCTTCGGCGACGGCCTCACACATGGCCTCGTCGGCCCCAACGGTATTGGTAAGACCACGTTGCTACGCAAGATTGCCGGACAGCTGAATGCTTCCGGCATCAAGGTCGATGGCGACAAGCCCTATGACAATGAAAAGGTGCTCAACAAGGTTGTGCTTATGGGTATCGACAACCCCTTGCCCGAAGGCTGGAACGTGAAGAAAGTCTTCACCGTAGCCAGCCTGCGCTGGCCCACCTGGAACAAGGAGCGCGCCGAGGAATTGGTGGAGCGTTTCGAGCTCCCGATGAAGAACTACTCGGGGCTTTCCCGCGGGCAGAAGTCGGCGGCGAGCTTCATTGTCGCGGTGGCTTCGGGGGTGCCGTACATGCTTCTCGACGAACCCTATCTCGGCCTCGACGCTTCCAAGCGGGAAGTATTCTACGAAGTCTTACGCGAGGAGCATGGCCGCACCATCATTGTCTCCACCCACCACCTCAACGAGTTATCCGGTTTGCTCGATACCGTGGCTTTGATGGGGGAGAGCCCGATCTCCGGACCCATCGATGAGTTCATTGAGGGCGTCGTCCAACTCACCGGCTCTGCCGAAGCCCTCGATCGCGCGCTGGGGCGCCTGCAGCTTCCGGTCCTTGAGCGCGAAACCTCAGCCGTGGCAGACCGCGCGCTTGTCGACGCCCGCCCCAGCCACACCACCAACGTCTTCGACATGGCCCAGGAAATGGGTTTGCGTGCCAGCGAGGTATCCCTCGAACAGGCAGTGTTGGCATTGGGGGAGGCATGATGAAGCTCTATAGACATATGGCGCTGAGCTGGAACAGCTTCTTTTTTGCCTTGTGGATTGTTGTCCTTCCGGTGCTGGGAATGGATCGCGGGCAAGGGTGGGCCATTGGTTACTCACTCTTTATGGTCCTTATGGTTTACCTTTCGCAGCCTGATTTCACGCGTTATCTGACCTTTGGGTTGAGCACCCGGGTGTGGAATGGGCACCGGCGAATCAATGCTTCCCTGACGCTTGTGCTCATTCTTGTTAGCGCGCCCTTCGCCTTTCCGTGGTGGACTCTCATCGCGCCAACGGCAGCGTGGATATTCTGCGTGGCCAAGCGCGTCGAGCCATCGCGCATGACCGCGAGCTCCCTCATCGTAGGCAGCGATGGTGATTCTTCGACGGGCTGGTTCTCAGCGTCCCCGGTCTCCCAAATTGTGTTGCGTCCCCAGGTCCGCGCGTGGATGTGGACTGCGATCGGTGTAGCCATCGCAATAGCCATAACCATCGTGGTGAGCAAGCTGTGGGATGCCGCCGTGGGCATCGTGGGTGTCATTGTTACGTTGATTGTCCTGCCGCTAGTTGCTGATTCAATCCGCAGCTCACTCAAAGATGCAGTGGCCTTTGGGCTGCCGCGCGGTGCCTGGGCTAAGGCCACTGTGCTGTGCACGGCAATCCCCGTGGTCCTATCGCTCGTGGCCGATCTGGTAGCGATGATGTGGACCGGCAATCCAGCGGGGTTTACCATCGTGTGTCTTGCTACAACGTCACTACTTTTAAGTTTCGCCATTACCGACAAACCGACGTGGCTTTACACAACTGCGCTAGCGGGAGCAATCGCCATACTGTTCATAGCGTGGCTTATCAATCCCAACGTTGCGATGGGGTGGACGTTCACAGGGATGGCAATCATCTACGTTGTGTGGGTTGCCGCGTATCCCCGGATGGCTAAAAAGACCAACGTGTTTAGCCCGGGCCTCATGGGCTGGTTTGGGTCACGCTGAGCGCCAACCAATGTCGGCGTTAAACGGTTGTCTTTGTGCACTTCAAGAAGGGATAAAAACCTTCTTTGAAGTGCATATTTGTGTTTTTTCAAGGCCGTATGTAACTTTATATGAGTCAGCGCGACCGACAGCGCCCCACAGGAACAGAGGTTCTTGGAGAGAGGCGGTAGGAAAACAGGCCCTGACAACAAATATTTTCTTTACTCGCAGTACTGCGTTTCGCTTAAAGCGGGCCGTATGGCTGTGTGGTGACGATGTCTGAGAACTCAATAGTGTGCCAATGTACTTT
>NZ_KV814411.1:105747-189627 GCF_001813925.1 Corynebacterium sp. HMSC072D12 | reverse complement strand
GTTTAGAAGGGGTAAAGAAGTCAGCCAGGAGGGTGTCGATGAACTCTAGGGTTTCTTTTGTTAGGGCTGTCAGTGCTGACATGGGTTGATCAATAGCAATGAGGGATTCAATATCCAGCAGGCAGTGGGTGTCTTGTATGGCTTTGACTTTCGGCAGGCTACCCAGCCGGTGGATAGCACGCAGGCCGGATTTAATGTGGCCTTCCGGCAGTGACCAGGCCGCCACTAGGGATAGTGCGGTGGTGTTGATATCGGCGTGCAGGCTGGGCATGGCCCCGACCCAGGTTTTATAGGTGGCTCTCCGGGCTTGAGCACGAGCCATCGCATGTGGATTATTAGGGTTGGTGGTGGAAAAGAAAAAGGTAGGCGGGCGTGTAGCAGTAGTGGTCATGGTCTCCCCCGAGATCAACATGAGTTAGAAGAAGTGTTCTAAACATAATCCTAGCGGCCACCGCCACACATAGCCATAGTTAGCGCTAAATTCATGTCAAGTCGTCACTATAAACGGGGGTAGCCACCATGGGTTAGCCAGGACATTCGATGCCGAATGACTTGAGTGGTGTCGCCTGTGTCCGCAACGAAAGGAAGAAAATGCGTATTAAAGGCAGCCTTTTGAGCCCTGTCTGAAACCTCGCCGGTGTCAGGGATAGACTGGGCACAGTTAACCGCACGAACACGTATGAAGGGATTGTGAATGACTATCAAGGTAGGCGTCTTGGGGGCTAAAGGGCGCGTGGGCCAAGCAATCGTGGAAGGCGTTAATGCGGCAGAGGATTTGGAGCTAGTTGCTTCCATCGACCGCGGGACCCCGTTGGAGAAGCTGGTTGAATCGGGTGCCGAGGTCGCCGTCGACTTCACCCAGCCGGCATCGGTCATGGACAATCTAGAGTTTTGCATCGCACATGGCATCCACGCTGTTGTGGGGACCACGGGATTCGATTCAGAACGCCTAGCCAAGGTGGAGGGGTGGACTCAGAAAGAGGACGCCGGCAACGTTCTCATCGCCCCGAACTTCGCTATTTCAGCTGTACTGACCATGGTGTTTGCCGCGCAGGCGGCGAAGTTCTTTGACAGTGCCGAGGTAGTTGAATACCACCACCCGAACAAGCTCGATGCGCCGTCCGGTACCGCGGTTCACACTGCGCAGGGCATTGCAAAGGCTCGCCAGGAGGCAGGCTTGGACGCTATGCCGGACAAGACCGAGCAGTCTCTCGATGGAGCGCGCGGCGCAGACGTCGATGGTGTTCACGTCCACGCAGTCCGTATGCAGGGAATGGTGGCTCATGAAGAAGTTATCTTCGGCACTCAAGGCCAGTCCTTGACCATCCGTCAGGATTCCTATGACCGCTCTTCCTTTACCCCCGGTGTTCTGCTGGGTGTACGAGAAATTGCATCCCACCCAGGCTTGACCGTGGGACTTGAGAAGTACTTGGGGCTGTAATGGCAAAAGTCTCTGAGCTTGATGTCCAGCTCATTGCGGCAACCGCTTTCCATGCGCCGCGAGGAGTGGACTGGGAGGTTGATGAGGGGGCGTCGGAAAGCGAGGCTCTAGTCGAATTTGCCGGGCGCGCCTGTTATGAGTCCTTCGACAAGCCGAATCCCCGTACCGCCTCAAATCAGGCCTATCTGCACCACATTCTGGAGGTAGGCCACGATGCATTGCTGGAGCATGCCACGGCGACGCTCTATATACGGGGACTGTCGCGGTCGGCGTCGCATGAGCTGGTTCGCCACCGTCATTTCTCCTTCTCGCAGCTCTCGCAGCGCTTTGTGCATTCCGAGGAAGCAGAGGTAGTTCTGCCCAAATTCATTGCGGAGGATGAACAGCTAACGCGGTTGACCTTGCAGGTGGCCGACGAAGCGAGGTTTGTCTACGAGGAGCTCCTTGACGCTCTCGAGTCCAAGCTGGAAGAGGAGCCAAATGCATTGCTGCGCAAGAAACAGGCTCGACAAGCAGCGCGTGCGGTATTACCCAATCTCACGGAATCCCGCATCGTCGTGACGGGAAACTATCGCGCGTGGCGTCACTTTATTGGCGCGCGGGCGACTGAACAGGCCGATACAGAGATGCGCCAGCTCGCCGTCACGTGTTTAAAGCTCTTGCGGGAGCAATCGCCGGTGCTTTTCGACGACTTCCATATCACCACCCTGGCTGACGGTACCGAAATGGCCTCGAGTCCCTACGCTTAAAGCACTCAGTAGGAGACTCGCGCACGACCCCGATGCGGCCAATGGGGGCGAAAGCAGGTAATCTTGACGCCTATGAGCACAGGTATGACAGCACAGGCAGGCGTCGACACCTTCGGACGCGTAGGCGTAGCTATGGTCACTCCATTTGACCAGGACGGCGGCTTAGACGTGTCCGCTGGTCGTCGCCTAGCAGCTCATTTGGTTGATAGCGGCGTAGATTCGCTCATTTTGTCTGGGACCACGGGCGAATCACCGACGACGTCGTTGGATGAGAAACTGGAGCTGTTCGCAGCTGTAAAGGAAGAGGTAGGCGGCCGCGCTAAGTTGTGCGCTGGTGCGGGAACTAATAACACCGCCACCAGTATTGAGGCAGCGCGCGCTTTCGCTGATGCGGGAGCAGACAGCCTTCTGGTCGTGACCCCGTATTACTCCAAGCCTTCCCAGGCTGGTGTGTACGCGCACTTTAGCGCTGTGGCTGACGCCGTGGACCTCCCAATTTGTCTGTACGACATTCCTGGCCGCTCGGGCATTCCGATTGAGACGGAGACCCTTCTTCGCCTCGCGGAGGTGCCGAACATCAAGGCTGTTAAGGACGCCAAGGGCGACCTTGTAGCAGCCGCACCGCTTATCCAGGAAACCGGTTTGGCATGGTACTCCGGAGATGACGGACTGAACTTGCCGTGGCTGGCCCTCGGTGCTTCGGGCGTTATTTCCGTGATTGGCCATATTGCTCCGCGGGCCCTGGCTGATCTCTGCGTAGCCTTCGATGAAGGCGATATTGCACGTGCACGAGAGATTAACGCGAAAACTTTGTCCCCGCTCGTCGAGGCACAAGGTCGCCTCGGAGGAGTAACTCTTGTTAAAGCTGCCCTGCGCCTGCAGGGTATTGAAGTTGGAGAACCTCGTCTCCCAGTTACCGCGGCTGACGCGGAGGAGATCGAGGCTCTCCGCCACGATTTGGAAAAGGCTGGAGTCCTTTAAGAATGACTGAATCCCGTAATCGCTCCCGCAAGGTAACCCGTAAGGCGGGTCCGCCTTCGGAGACTGAGACCGCCTCGAATGAGGCGGCTTCGCCGGTTTTCCAAGCGCCGAACGAATCGGCTGCTTCCGGCGCCACTTCTAAGGAGTCTGGAAACTCTGACGACGGCAACCGTCGTTCCCGTTCTCGTGGTTCCCGTGGCGGCCGTGGTCGCGGCCGCGGCGGCAACAACAACCACAACAACGGCAATAGCAACAACGGTGGTCGTAACAACCGTAACCGCAACAACAACCGCGGTCGCCGCAATGTGCCCAAGTCCATGCAGGGCGCGGACTTGACCAAGCGTCTGCCAGAGCCGCCGAAGCAGCAGAAGGATTCGCTGCGTATTTATGCTCTGGGCGGTATTTCTGAGATCGGTCGAAACATGACCGTCTTCGAGTACCAGGACGAAATGCTCATCATCGACTGTGGTGTGCTCTTCCCGTCCTCCGGTGAGCCGGGCGTGGACCTGATTCTCCCGGACTTTGGCCCGATTGAGAAGAAGATTCACAAGGTCAAGGCGCTCGTCGTCACCCACGCACACGAGGACCACATCGGTGCGATTCCGTGGCTGCTGAAGCTGCGCCCGGATATCCCGATCGTGGCTTCGCGCTTCACCATTGCGCTGATCGCGGCCAAGTGTAAGGAGCACCGCCAGAAGCCGAAGTTCGTAGAGGTCAACGAGAAGTCCGATGTGAACTACGGTCCGTTCCGCTGCCGTTTCTGGGCAGTGAACCACTCCGTCCCGGATGCGCTTGGCGTCATGCTGGGTACCCCGGCCGGCAACATCATCCACACCGGTGATATCAAGCTGGACCAGACCCCACTGGATAATCGTCCGACGGATCTGCCGGCCCTGTCGCGTTACGGCGATGAGGGCGTGGACCTCATGCTGTGTGACTCCACCAACGCCAACATTCCGGGTGTGTCTGCCTCTGAGGGCGACATTCCGGCAACGTTTAAACGCCTGGTGTCTGGGGCCAAGCAACGTGTGATCATCGCCTCCTTCGCCTCCAACGTTTACCGCGTGCAGGCGGCTATCGACGCCGCCGTGGCCGCCGGCCGCAAGGTTGCCTTCAACGGTCGCTCCATGATGCGCAACATGGAAATTGCGGAGAAGATGGGCTTCCTGAAGGTCCCGCGCGGCACCATTATCCCGATCGATGAAGCAGCCAAGATGGCTCCGCACAAGGTGTTGCTCATTACCACCGGTACCCAGGGCGAGCCGATGGCGGCGCTGTCCCGCATGGCCCGCCGCGAGCACCGCCAGATCACGGTCCGCGATGGTGACCTCATCATCTTCTCCTCCTCCCTGATTCCGGGTAACGAGGAAGCCGTGTTTGGCGTTATCAACATGCTCTCTCAGATTGGTGCTGAAGTCATCACCAACAAGGAAGCTAAGGTTCACGCCTCCGGCCACGGCTACGGTGGCGAGCTGCTCTTCCTCTACAACGCTGCCCGCCCGAAGAACGCGATGCCGGTGCACGGCGAGTGGCGCCACCTCCGCGCGAACAAGGAGCTGGCTATTTCCACCGGTGTGGCCCGCGACCGCGTGGTCTTGGCTCAGAACGGTGTTGTCGTCGATCTGCGCAACGGCCGCGCTGAAGTTGTCGGCCAGATCCCTGTGGGCAACCTCTACGTCGATGGTGTGTCGATGGGTGATGTCGACGCAGATACCCTGGCGGACCGCACCAACCTGGGTGCTGGCGGCGTTGTTTCCATCACCTGCGTCATTGATAACCGCACCTCGCGCCTGCTCGAGCACCCGACGGTGTCCACAACGGGCTTCTCCGACGATGACCGCGGAATCGTGCCCGAGGTGGCTGAGATGGTGGAGAACACCATGAATGACCTCGCAGCGGAGGGTGAGAACGACACCTACCGCATGGTGCAGAAGCTGCGCCGCAAGGTGTCGAAGCTCATGGATTCCAAGTACAAGCGCGAGCCGGTGATCCTGCCGACCATCGTGCCGACGAACTCGGATATCTTGCTGCCTGACGACGACGAAGTTCACGCTTCCCGTGAATCGCTCTAGGCTTTAGGCCAACAGCGCCCCAGCGTTCCCGTCTTTGGTGGGTATGCTGGGGCGCATGTCGTTTTCCTCAAGCGAGCGCGCCAAAATGGTGGCGTTATTTCATGAACTTGGTCCCGACGCACCGACGTTGTGCGTGGGCTGGTCGGCCCATGACCTCATAACGCATTTGTGGGTTCGTGAGAACCGCCCTGATGCTGCGATCGGGGCTTTTATCCCGGCACTGTCTTCTCATGCTGATGACATCGCTAGGAAGATTCGTGCGCAGAAGGCATATGAGGAGCTTGTTGATTCCTGGGGTAGGGGAGCGGGCAGACTCAATCCTCTGCGCTATGCGGACCCAGTATTCAATGCTGCGGAGCACTTTGTCCATCATGAGGATCTTCGCCGCGCCAATGGTCACACTGAACCGCGGGATTTGTCACGAGCCGCACACGCCGAGCTTCGTGCGCCGTTGAAACTACTAGGCACACGGCTGTTATCACGTTCTCGCCGTCCTGTCGTGCTGGAACCACAGGGCTTTCCACCGATCGTGGCCGCGGATAAGCGGCACGTTTCGGAGCAAGGCGATGCAGTGGTGCGGGTGCGTGGCACCGTGGCCGAATTGCTTTTGTGGGCTTTCGGCCGCGAGGCCGCGCGGGTTGAGATCGAGGGCGATACCTCCGCCATCGTTAGGTCAAGCCTGTAGGCTGAACTGCGAAAATTCTTTAGCATGCGCGTGTGGCGCATGTGGTTAATGGTGCGTTTGCTACTAGAGTGGCAGGCATGTCTGTCAAGAACGCTCCGTCTCGCGCCTCCGGTCGAGGTCGCACCGTAAATCGGGCGCGGCCGTCGGGCCGCACAAGCTACTCGCTGACGTCTGCAACCCGCGCTGCCGAGACCTCCGAGGAGAGGACCGGCAGCGCCTTTCGTGCCGTTGGCCGCGGACTCGGCAGCGTTTTTGGCGCCACCGCCAAGGGCATGGGAAGCATGGCGCGGGGAGTCGGGCATGGCCTCGCTGGGCTTAAGCCAGCTGAAGCGGGAAGCCGGGACGAGGATCTCTACGATTCTGCTTATGATGCGCCCCATGATGAGGGGGCAATTGATGATTACGACGAGTTGAGGGAGCCAGGGGAAATTTCTGGACGCGCGAAGAATAAAAAAACTAGCAAGAGGGCAGAGGGCGCTGCTTCGTCGAAGAGCAAGGTGACCCGGGTCCATGACGTCGACGGTGATATGCCGACGACCGTTATGGAGCGCCCTACTCGCATGGAGAAGAGCATTCGTGTCTCTAATCCAGATGCGGTTGCGCTCGTGCTGATTGGTGTGGCCATCATCCTTGCCTGTGCAACGTGGTTCCAAGTCGCCGGCATTATCGGTGAATACCTCACCAATGCTGTTCGCTACGTCATTGGTGCAGGCGCCTATGTCCTTCCCGTGGCATTGATTGCGGTTGCCATCGCGCTCATGATGGACCTGTCCGGTCCCGCGGGCCATTTCAAGCCGCGCGTCGTGGGTGGCACCGCCCTCATCGTGGTGTGCATGCTCAGCCTCATCCATATTTTCGCTGGGCTCCCGAAGCTGACCTGGAAGGACAATGCCGCCGGAGAGGCCGGTGGTGGCATCGGGTATCTAGTAGGCGAGCTATTGGTAGCGGCCTTCTCCAGCTATGTGGCGGTGCCACTGCTTTTCCTGCTCATCGTGTACGGAGCGCTCAATATCACTGGCATCACCCTGCGCGAGGCATATGACTTCGTGGCCGCCCAGTTTTCCGCGCTCCTCGGCGGACTCCGCGATCGGAAGAACCGCTCAGATGAGGAACTGCTTGACGACGCCCCCGCGGACGATTACGGCTACGCCAGCGAGGACATCGACGCCATCGCCGAAGGGCGCGAGCGTCCCGCACGCCCGGCGTATACTCCGCGCCCGCGCCCGAAGCTGACACCGAAGCAACCCCCGAGGCAGATGCCGGATGAGAATGCCACGGTCTCCTTTGACTCCGCGGCACAGCCTGTAACCCAGGAGCCGGTACAGCACGGTCGCCCAAGCTTTGATAGCCGAGTCGATGACACAGATGAGATCCCTGCCGTCCCGGAACTGGAGCCGGCTCCACAGCCGGAGCAGAAGGCGGCATCGCAGCCAGTATCCAAACCAGCACCGAAAAAGCGTCCGCGCGTGGACGTCGGCGGTGCCGCCGGTGCAGCACTGGGAGCGGCGGCTGCCGAGGCGTCGGCAAGCGCAGCGTCGGCTGGCTCAGCGGGAGAGGACGTGGTCTCCGCCGCTCATTCCGAGGCAGTGCGCATGTTCCAGGAACGATCCGGACGTGATGCGCGAACGGGTGCCAAGATTGAGGATGAAGCCCAGAGCGTAGCCGAAGAAACACCCGCAGCTCCGAGTGGTGCGGAAGACACTGCCCTGGGCGGCGGCTACGATGTGCCGACGACGGACCTGCTCACCGCCGGCAAACCTGCGAAGGCACGCACGGAGGCTAACGATCGCATCATCGAGGCCATCACCGAGGTCTTCGAAGAATTCAAGGTCGATGCCCAGGTAACCGGTTTTAGCCGTGGTCCGACAGTCACGCGCTATGAGATCGAGCTGGGCCCTGGCGTCAAGGTTTCGAAGATTACAAACCTGCAGTCCAACCTGGCCTACGCCGTCGCGACAGATAACCTGCGCCTGCTCACCCCGATTCCGGGCAAGTCCGCAGTCGGCATTGAGGTGCCCAATGCTGACCGCGAAATGGTGCGGCTGCGCGATGTCTTGGATTCCCCGGCACTGCGCGCCGACCATGACCCCATGCTGATCGGCTTGGGCAAGGACATCGAGGGTCAATACACCTCTTTCTCCGTAAAGAAGATGCCGCACCTGCTTGTGGCCGGCGCAACCGGTTCGGGTAAATCGGCGTTCGTGAACTCCATGCTGGTCTCGCTGTTGACCCGCGCGACGCCGGAAGACGTCCGCCTCATCCTCGTCGACCCGAAGATGGTGGAGCTCACACCGTACGAAGGTATCCCGCACCTCATCACTCCCATCATCACGCAGCCGAAGAAGGCTGCGGCGGCCCTGCAGTGGCTGGTGGAGGGGATGGAGCAGCGCTACATGGATATGCAGGCTGCCCGAGTGCGCAAGATTGAGGACTTCAACCGGAAGGTCCGCAGTGGCGAATACCAGGCTCCTGCCGGCTCCCAGCGAGAGATGCGCCCGTACCCGTACATCGTGTGTGTCGTGGACGAGCTCGCAGACCTCATGATGACAGCCCCGAAGGAAATCGAGGATTCCATCGTCCGCATCACCCAGAAGGCGCGCGCAGCCGGCATTCACCTTGTGCTCGCAACGCAGCGCCCGTCCGTGGACGTTGTGACCGGTCTTATTAAGACCAACGTTCCTTCTCGTCTGGCTTTTGCGACGTCCTCGCTTACGGACTCTCGAGTCATCCTGGATCAGGGTGGAGCCGAGAAGCTCATCGGTATGGGCGATGGCCTCTTCATCCCGCAGGGCGGCCGCCCCGTGCGTATGCAGGGTGCGTTCGTCTCCGACGAGGAGGTGCAGGCGGTTGTCGACGCCGCGAAGGCACAGGGCTCGCCGAACTACACCGAAGGCGTGACGGACGATAAGGCCTCGGAGGCGAAGAAGGAGATCGACGAAGAGATCGGCAAGGATATGGACGACCTCTTGGAGGCCGTCGACCTTGTGGTCACCTCCCAGCTGGGCTCCACGTCGATGCTCCAGCGCAAGCTGCGCATCGGCTTTGCCAAGGCCGGTCGACTCATGGACCTCATGGAGTCGCGCGGTGTGGTTGGGCCTTCCGAAGGCTCCAAGGCGCGTGAGGTATTGGTCAAGCCGGAGGAGCTCGACACCATCATCTGGATGATCAAGGGCGCTGACCCAGCAGAGGCCCCGAAGGAGGTCCAAGACGCTGAAGATGCCGGCGGGGTAGATGACGCTGAAGCCGATACCCGCACCGTAGAAATCTCCGCTAACCCCTCCACAGGTGCGTTCTAAGCTCCGTGTAGGATAGGACGAGTCTTGGAGGGGAGTACCCCAATCCACGGCGTCGATCGTCAACACGGCAACTGCGGTACAGTTCCCGGTCGCGCCGGCTAGCGGGACTGTGCATAGAGCCTGCTAGCGGGGGAGACCTCCGGTCTTTATTGTCGCGTCGACCGGAGGGATAACTCATTATGCATGTGCCACTATGGGTCTGGGCCATCACCATCGCGGTGATCTTGGGCTTTTTTGTTTTCGATTTCTATAGCCACGTCCGCTCACCCCACGAGCCCAGCATCAAGGAATCCGGTGGGTGGACACTGTTCTACATGGCCGTCGCCGTTGTCTTTGGCGGAGTTGTATGGGTGCTGTGGGACAGTGAACATGCGGCACAGTTCTACACCGGTTGGGTGACGGAACAGGCGTTGAGCGTGGATAACCTGTTCGTGTTCTCGCTCGTCATGGGCTCCTTCAAGATTCCCCGCAGGTATCAGCAGAAGGTCCTGCTCATCGGTATCGTCCTAGCGCTGGTTTTCCGCCTTGTCTTCATCTTGATGGGCGCGGCCATTATTGCGGCATGGTCGGATGTCTTCTACCTGTTTGCCATCTTCCTTATTTACACCGCAGTCAAGCTGCTCATCGATGAGATCAACGGGACGCCCGAGACCGACCCCAACGACATGCTGGTAGTCAAGTGGCTGCGCAAAGTGGTCCATGTGACCCCGCGCTACCACGGTGACAAGCTCACCCACCGTGAGGAATCCGGTGAGAAGAAGGGCAAATTCGCCCTGACGCCGCTTTTCGTTGCTTTGGCGGCTATCGGGCTGATCGACGTCATGTTTGCCTTCGACTCCATCCCAGCTATCTACGGCATTACCTCGGAGCCTTTCCTCGTCTTCACCACCAATGCCTTCGCTCTCATGGGGCTGCGCCAAATGTTCTTCCTCATTGATGGCCTGTTGGACCGCCTGGTCTACCTGCCTTATGGCCTGGGTATTATCTTGCTGTTCATTGGTGTCAAGCTGCTCTTCCACGCTCTGCACGAGAACAACTTGCCCTTCATCAATGGAGGTGAGAATGTCAGCGCAGTACCGGAGATTACGACCCTTGTGTCGCTACTGGTCATCGTCGGCGTCCTCCTGGTTACGGTGTTGTTGTCGGTGTGGAAGGACAAACGCGACCAAGCCCAGGGTGGCGTGGTGGTTTCTCACAACCACTATGATTGGGACGATTTTGGCAACAAGATCGTACGCAACAAGGAGGGCGAGCTCGTCGGCAAGGCGGACGAACTTCCCAAGTCCGAGCTGCCTTAAACTCGGGCCGCGGGGATTTAGAAGGAATTAATAACGGGATTCCACTCGCGGAAAGCGCGCCCAGTAACAGCGCCTTCGGTGTAGAAGGGATCCTGGTCCATGAGGGCGATGACATCGGCCACCTTTACGGACTCATCCTCAAATTGCAGGACGATGAGCGCCCCGCCCTTGGAATCGGTGTAGGGGCCAGAGCCACAGATCTGGCCCTTGTCGTGGAGTGCGCCGATGAATTCGCGGTGCTTCGGGCGAACCTCAGCAATAACCGGGTTAGATGGATTGTATTCATAGGAAACTGCGAAATACTTCATACCGACCATGGTAGTGCTCGCCCGAGGGGCAGGCAGGCCACGGTAGGATGAAGAGCGTGAATGATTCTCAGGCTGCGCACAAGCAATCTCAAACTACGGATGTTAACCCCGAGGTCTCCAATTGGAACCTGCCCAACATCCTGACCAGTTTGCGCATCCTCTTTATCCCCCTGTTTGCCTGGCTGGTGCTCGCCGGCCATGAATGGTGGGCTTTCCTCTGCTTCGCGCTCTTGATGCTCACGGATAAGTTGGATGGCGATATTGCACGCGCGCGGGGACTCATCACTAACTTTGGCAAGATTGCGGACCCGATCGCGGATAAAGCCCTGATGACCGCGGCCCTCGTGTGCCTCAATATCACCGGGGCTTTGCCGGTGTGGATCACCGTGCTGATTCTGTTTCGCGAATTCGGCATTACGATTTGGCGCTTCTTCTTGCTGCGTCAAGGGAAGGTGGTGCCGGCTTCCCAAGGTGGAAAGCTCAAGACAGCGTTGCAGACTGTGGCGGTGGCGTTGTATCTTTGTCCGCTGCCAGGGTGGATGGACCTTCCGAGCCTCCTCGTTATGTTGGCCGCCGCCTTCGTTACCGTCCTGACCGGCATCCAGTACCTCATTGATGGCCATAGGGAGAACCAATGAGCATCGAGGCGCAACTAGTATCCACGCTCAGCGAACGCGGTGAAACTGTGGCGTTCTGTGAGTCCCTTACTGCTGGTCTAGCCGCTGCGACTGTGGCGTGCATCCCGGGAGCCTCGGCGGTGCTGCGGGGTGGGCTGGTGACGTATGCGACAGAGGTCAAGGCTCATTTTCTCAACACCACCGTGGAAGAACTTGAGGAGCAAGGCGTGGTGTCTGCTGCGACTGCTGCGCAGATGGCTGAGGCGGCGGTCGTTGAAACGCGTGCAGATTGGGGGGTAGGGCTGACTGGTGTAGCCGGGCCGGACCTCCAGGAAGGCAAACCCGCGGGCACGGTGTACGTGGGGTTATGCGGGAGGGGTGGCGGGGGCGTCGCCAAGCGCGGCGTCCTTTATGAGCTTCCTGCTGAGGGGCGCAACGCGATTCGTTTCGCTGCCGTTGAGGCGGCATTGAGTCTTCTCCTATCAACTCTTGAAGAAAATTAGTTGATTGTGGGAACAAGTACGACTGCTGAGCCGTTGTACGGGGTGATGAACACTTCAGTTGCACTACTCGATAAACCCACCCAGTCCCCGGCGCGGTCGACGCGGACTCCTGAACCGCTGCTGCGTGAGGCCCTCGGATTAACGCTTCGCGCCTTCCGTGCGGATAAAGGCGTGACCCTCCGCGAACTCGCCGGTGTGGCGCGTGTTTCCCCGGGATATCTTTCGGAGCTGGAGCGTGGCCGCAAGGAGGTTTCCTCCGAGCTGCTGGCCTCTGTCTGCCATGCACTCGATGTCAGCGTCTCCGATGTCCTCATTGAGGCGGCCGGCTACATGGCGTTGCCGTCGATGGATGAGGAACTTGCATCCACTGCGCCAGCTGCATCCGAGTTATAGAACTGCGGCGTAGCTCTCCTTGCTTCGCTAATATTAGGCAGGCAGAGAATACTCTGATTACCCATTTATCCACACAACGAACTGCTGAGAAAGGCACCTTCTGTTATGGCGAATCCATTCGTAAAGGCCTGGAAGTACTTGATGGCTCTCTTTGACTCGAAGATCGAAGAGAACGCTGATCCGAAGGTGCAGATCGAGCAGGCGATCGAGGACGCGCAGCGCCAGCACCAGGAGCTATCCCAGCAGGCCGCTGCGGTGATTGGTAATCAGCGTCAGCTGGAGATGCAGCTCAACCGTCGTCTTAGTGAGATTGAAAAGCTGCAGCAAAACACCCGCAACGCTCTCAGCTTGGCGGACAAGGCCCGTGCTGAGGGTGACGTGCAGAAGGCTACCGAGTATGAGAACGCAGCGGAAGCCTTTGCCGCCCAGCTGGTAACCGCGGAGGAGTCTGTTGAAGACACCAAGAAGCTGCATGATCAGGCACTGCAGCAGGCGGAGCAGGCTAAGAAGGCCGTCGAGCGCAATGGCATGGCTTTGCGTGAGAAGGTTAACGAGCGCTCGAAGTTGCTGTCCCAGCTCGAGCAGGCCAAGATGCAGGAGAAGGTCTCCGACTCCCTTAACTCGATGAACGAGCTTACCGCGAATGGCAACACGCCTTCCCTAGATGCCGTGCGCGATAAGATTGAGCGCCGCTACTCCAAGGCTTTGGGTCAGGCGGAGCTCGCGGAGAACTCTGTGTCGAACCGAATGCATGAGATTGAGCAGGCCGGTGTGCAGCTGGCTGGCCACTCCCGTCTTGAGCAGATTCGCGCCGAGATGAACAATCCGAAGGCTGTAGAGGGCAACTCCCAGCAGGCAATCGGTTCGGCTGAAGCTAAGGCTCAGCCGAACGTGCAGGATGATGCCGTCCAGGCTCGCCTACGTGAGCTGCGCGGTGAATAGAGTTTAGTCTCCGACGCCGCGCGCTTGCAGGGCCTCGCCCATGGCGCGTGCGCGACGGATCGAGCGAATGATAACCGGGGTGCCAAAGGCGGTTAGTGATGCCGTGGCACCCCGGGCTTTTCGTGCGTCCAGCACCTCGACGACCGTTCCTAGCATCAGGGGAAGTAAACGAATGGTCAGGGACATCGCTAGCGTGATGTTCTCAACGGGGACCCCGAGGCGCCCCAGAGGAGCCAGGGCGCGATCCAGGGAGTCCATCATCTCCGAGACCTTTGTGGTGAGTGTTAGCAGCACCGCCGCGCTAATGGCGGCGTAGATGGTGAGGAACATGATGGCAGCCGCCGTCAGGTCTTTCTGCCACCACTGGAACGCGGCGAGCGCGAGGAGAAGGTAGAGCGGCGGTGCGAGTTGGCCAAACGCAACGCGGAAAGGAACTCGGGCAATGGGGAAGAGGCCAAGGGGGAGAGCCAGGCTCACCGCCGCCCAAGGGATCGTGTGCACCGCCAGCGATGTTACGAGAATGAAGGCGATGAGTAGTAGGAACTTCACCGCGGCGGGGATGCGGTGAATGATGGTATCGGCGTCGACATAGAAGCCGAGTGGGATGTTCTTGGGCATGAGTTAGAGCGGGCGGGATTCCATAAGGTTCGTGTAGAAGGGGATGACCTCCTCGGGTGCTCCATCGGCAACGACGCTGTGGTTGTCTATGCACAGAACGCGATCGAAATCGGAGAGGAAGTCTAGATCGTGAGTGACGACGATGAGCTGTTGTTCCAGACGTGCGAACTCGCGGCGAATGCGGTCGCGGTTGCGCAGGTCGAGCAGGGTGGTTGGCTCGTCAGCGATGATGATGGTCGGTTCGATGACCAGTACTGAGGCCAGTGCAAGGAGCTGTTTCTGCCCACCTGAGAGCGTGTGCGGAGACTGCTCTGCCAAGGGGCCTAGGCCGAAGCGTTCGAGGGCGGCGTCGACACGCTTGGTACGTTCTTCCCGAGACAATTTGAGACGACGCAGGGAGAACTCCACGTCATCGCGTACCTGCGGCATGACGATCTGGTTCTCGGCATCAGAAAAGACGAAACCCACGCGGCGTCGGATTTCCTTGCCGTGCTTGGCGACGTCCAGGTTGTCCACCACCACCTGACCGCTGGTGGGGTCACCGAGTCCGTTGATGAGCCGAACGAGCGTGGACTTGCCGCCACCATTGGCACCGATAATGCCGATGCGCTGTTCGCTCAAGCAAAGTGAAATGTCTTTGAGTACGGGGGTTTCGTCGAAGGCGACGGAAACATTGCGGAAATCGATCTGCGGCACGGGAGCTACTTCGCTTGAGCGCGTCGACCCATCAGATCGGGGAATGCTGCATGAACACCGACCGCGATAATGACCATGACGGCGACCTTGATGAGATCGGGGATGATGAATGGGCCTTGGGCAATGATGGCAGCCCCGAAGGACATGTCAGAGCGGAACACTAGGCCCAGGCTTCCACAGAAATATTGCACAGCTAAGCCAACAAGACCAGCAATGGCGAGGATGGCGGTCATGCCTCCCTTGCCGCGCGGCGCCCGGTAGGCGATAAGACCGGTGATGGCCGGAGCGACCACATATCCAACGAGGTAGCCCACCGTGGGGCCGGCGATAGCACTTAACGCGCTGCGCCCGCCAGCCAGGATGGGAAGACCAACGAGGCCGAGAGCTATAAAAAGCAGACCGACGAAGAGGCCGCGCCGGCCGCCGAGAACCAGGCCGGCCAGGATGATAACGGCATTTTGGAGAACGATGGGCACACCCGCGGTGGGGGTGGGGATGGAGACGAAAGCAAAGACTATGATGAGCGCGGTGAAGACCGCGACGTACGCGATGTCAGCCGCGACGGAATTCTTTTTCATGGGCCAAAGTTTATCCAGCGGGGTAACGGTGCAGCAAATGAGCCCTTTTGAACACCGTTCAAGCATGGGCTTTGGATCCCACGATCACCCCGAACGGGGTACCCTCGGGGCATGGCAGATAGGCAGGGACAAGCATGGTTTAACGATGTGATGCACCTAAGCGTGCGCGGGGGTGCAATGGCGCTTCTCTCCGGCTTGGTCATAGGTGGTCTGACTGGATGTTCGTTGATGAATTCCGCGAATGTCATTGAAAATATCGATAGGGCAGCCGGGGTGAAGGAGGGGGATCCTGGCAGCGTGGACATGCAGATCGGTGACATCTTTGATTCCGAGTATGAACGGGTGATCTTAATTTGCCCCGGTGCTTCCGAAAAAGATGTCCTAGCGGCGGGCGAAGGTACCTGGCAGGGCGGTAGTGATGAGGACGATGAGTGGGTGCCGCCTGCTGCGGGGCAGGTTGAGCTCTACCGGGATGTGCAAAGGCCCGGGTATTCCTCATTCATGAGCAGTAGGGCTGACCTTGACGAGCTAGACATGTGTGGTCAACTAGGGGAGGAGGTGGCCGTTCTTCCAGCTTCTGAGAAGGTGACTTTCTCTCGGCAGGAGCAGGGTGGCCCGTGGGTGCTCCAGTAACGGACTTGGCGCCCTGGACACGCGTCACGGCAGAATGGCCAATCGAACACTTGTGTGTGTATTGTGGGGACGTGGTCCGGTGAGCGCGTTAGGGTGCTTTCGTGGCTTGTGGTGAGGGTGAAAGGCTAATTGAGTCAAAGCCTGGGAACCAAAGTCACGAGGCGGCAGTCTAACTAGGTGCCACCTTTAATTAACACTCAAGCATTAACACGCACGTATTAACGAGCAAGAATGCACAACAACTGACGCACGATAGTGAGGAAATGAATGGCTACGAAGAAGAAGTCCTCGACGGCGAACAAGGGCGATGATCGTCAAAAGGCCCTTGATGCCGCAATGGCGATGATTGAGAAGGATTTTGGTAAGGGCGCCGTCATGCGTTTGGGCGATGATGACCGCCCGCCAATCCAAGCCATTTCCTCCGGCAACACAGCTATCGATATCGCATTAGGCGTCGGCGGTTTCCCGCGTGGGCGTATCGTGGAGATTTATGGCCCGGAATCCTCGGGTAAGACCACCGTTGCGCTGCACGCCATTGCATCGGCGCAGAAAACCGGTGGCATCGCCGCATTTATCGATGCTGAGCACGCTCTCGACCCGGAGTATGCGCGCCTACTCGGCGTGGATACGGACAACCTGTTGGTTTCCCAGCCAGATACCGGTGAGCAAGCTTTGGAAATCGCCGATATGCTGGTGCGTTCCGGTGCCATTGACATCATTGTCATTGACTCGGTCGCGGCGCTGACACCGAAGGCTGAGATTGAGGGCGAGATGGGAGATAGCCACGTTGGCCTTCAGGCGCGCCTCATGTCCCAAGCGCTGCGCAAGATGACCGGTGCTCTGTACAACTCGGGCACCACCGCCATCTTCATCAACCAGCTGCGTGAAAAGATCGGCGTAATGTTTGGCTCGCCGGAAACCACGACGGGTGGTAAGGCGCTGAAGTTTTACGCCTCGGTGCGTTGCGATATTCGCCGAATCCAGACCCTGAAGGATGGTCAGGATGCCATTGGTAACCGCACCAAGCTCAAGGTTGTGAAGAACAAGGTTTCCCCGCCGTTCAAGATCGCTGAGTTCGACATCATGTACGGCGAGGGCATTTCGCGCGAGTCTTCCATCATTGACTTGGGCGTCGAACACGGCTTCATCAAGAAGTCTGGCTCGTGGTTTACCTATGAGGGCGACCAGCTGGGCCAAGGCAAGGAAAAGGCCCGTAACTTCCTCAAGGACAATCCAGATCTCGCGGATGAGATTGAAAAGAAGATCTTCGTCAAACTCGGCGTTGGTGCCGCCGCTGCCGAAGCGGGCGAGGATGTAGCGATGGACGTGCCGGGCGCGGACGATCCGCTGACGGATGAGGCTGTGGATCTTGTACCGAACGTCGATTTCGACGACGACTAATCGGAATCAATGCCACAACCTTCACCAGAGAAACTCGAAAAGCTGCGTCGCGCTCTCGAAGCCTACGAGTCGGGTGACGCCGGCGGGCAACTCATTGACGCGGAAGCCGAAGCGGCGAAGGCACCCGTGCGTTCCCGTGCGCTAGGTCTACTGGATCAGCGGGCGCGTTCCCGCAAGGAGCTGCGTGACCGGCTCGTCGCTGCGGACTTTGAGCCAGAGGTCGTTGACACTGTCGTCGATGACTTAGCAGGGGTAGGGCTTGTTGATGATGAAGCCTTTGCCAAGGAGTGGGTGCGTCAGCGTCACGCCCGGCGAGGAAAATCGGCCCGGGCCCTCAACCTCGAATTGAAGGAGAAGGGCGTCGAGGCTGCCGACCGTGCCATAGCTTTAGAGCAGATCACTGAAGAATCTGAAGAGGCTGTCGCCCGCCAGGTAGCTGAAAAGAAGGCGCGAACCCTCAAGAGGGTTCCCGCTGACCGGCATGAGAGGGACAAGTTCTTGCGTCGCATCGTTGGCACGCTCGCGCGGCGCGGCTATAACCAGGAACTCGTTATGCGTATCTCCATTGAGGTCTTGGACGCACGCATTGCTGAACTTAAGGCATTATGAGTAGTCGGATGGGCCAGTTAGAATGTCCCCCCGTGAACTCCCCCGTAACTAATTCCCAGCCCCGCACCTATGAGGTGCGGACTTTCGGCTGCCAAATGAACGTTCATGACTCAGAGCGCATCTCCGGCCTGCTTGAGGAAGCCGGCTATTCGGCGGCACCGGAGGGCACTGAGCCTGACCTCATCGTTTTCAATACTTGCGCCGTGCGCGAGAACGCCGATAAGCGCCTGTACGGCACGTTGGGTGCGTTAAAGAAGACGAAGGAAAACCACCCGGGCATGCAAATCGCGGTGGGTGGCTGCTTGGCGCAGAAGGATAAGGACACAGTCCTTGACCATGCGCCGTGGGTAGACGCTGTTTTCGGAACCCACAACATGGCTGCCCTGCCGGCATTGCTGGAGCGTGCCCGCCACAACGATGAGGCCCAGGTTGAGATCGTCGACGCCCTGGAGGCCTTCCCGTCTGTGCTCCCGGCAAAGCGCGAATCCGCTTATGCCGGGTGGGTATCGGTATCCGTGGGCTGCAATAACACCTGTACCTTCTGCATTGTTCCCTCGTTGCGCGGCAAGGAAGAGGACCGCCGCCCAGGTGATATCCTCGCAGAGGTTCAAGCACTGGTGGACCAGGGCGTGTCCGAGGTGACCTTGTTGGGGCAAAACGTCAACGCCTATGGTGTCAACTTCGCCGACCCGGATCTGCCGCGGGACCGCTTCGCTTTCTCCAAGCTGCTGCGGGAAGTAGGCAAGATTGAGGGCCTTGAGCGCCTCCGCTTTACCTCCCCACACCCTGCCGAGTTTACGTCCGATGTTATCGATGCCATGGCGGAGACCCCAGCGGTGTGCCCACAGCTGCACATGCCGCTTCAGTCTGGTTCGGACAAGGTGCTCAAGGACATGCGCCGTTCCTATCGCACGAAGAAGTTCCTGGGCATTCTCGATGAAGTGCGAGAGAAGATGCCGCATGCTGCCATTACGACGGATATAATTGTGGGCTTCCCTGGCGAGACAGAGGAAGACTTCGAGGCCACTCTAGAGGTGGTGCGCCGCGCCCGCTTCGCGTCCGCCTTTACCTTCCAGTACTCGCCGCGCCCAGGCACCCCGGCTGCGGAAATGGAGAATCAGATACCGAAAGAGGTCGTGCAGGAGCGCTTCGAGCGCTTGGTAGCGCTGCAAGACTCCATCCAGGCTGAGGAAAACGCGAAGCTCGTCGGTTCCGATGTAGAGCTTCTGGTTCAGGCGGAAGGTGGCCGTAAGTCCGCCGAGACTCACCGCCTTACCGGCCGTGCTCGCGATGGTCGCCTCGTTCACTTCGCTCCCGTCGATCCTGCGGGCAAGGACATTTCCGCGGAGATTCGTCCCGGTGATGTCGTGCACACCACCGTGACGGGTGCGGGCTCCTTCTTCCTGGTTGCTGACTCCGGCGTCAGCGAGCACCGCCGCACGAAGGCCGGCGATATGTCGGCGGCAGGGCAGACACCTACGACGGCTCCGATTGGGGTGGGGCTGGGGCTGCCGGGCGTCGGCAAGCCCAGCGCGCCGGCTGATTCTTGCGGCTGTTAGAAGAGAGTAGGCTCCGGTTCTATGAGTGATGACTTGAAGCAGGTGCGCGACGCCGTCGCGGCAGAGAAGCGTGCAGCGAGGACCATTGAACTGGGAAAGCACAAATACGCGCTCATCGTATCCGTCCTGGCGTGGGTAGCGTACCTGGTGCTTCCTTATGCTGGCGAGGCTCGCGGATGGGAAGCGCTCTTCGTCGGAGGAACCGTCGAGGGAGTCCGGATCTCGCTTATGGAGACCGTCAGCGCCTGGCTAGCGTTGGGTGGCGTGGGTATTCTGACCACGGCCACACTCCTCACGCGGCGGACGTCTGTAGCTCTCGCCGCATGGATGATGGTGACCATCTCCTTTTTCGTCAACTTATGGGGCTTCTGGTACCGCGGCGGCGCCGCTGAGGGTGCTTCCATCGGCATGTACGCGGGTGCTATCTCGACGTTGGTGGCCTTTCTTGTGTACTGCCAAGTTGCGTTGCGCCGCAGCCCTGAGCAGCTAGCCGCCGCTGAGCGTGTCCGTGAAGTCTCGGGGCAGCTTGACCACGTGGGTGTCTTGCAAAACGAAGCCGCGACTGAGCTGCCAGCGGAGCAGAACCCGCTGCTTATCGACGACCGCCGCTCACGCGCCGCCTCACGCCACCGCCGTCAGCAGGGCGAGGAATAAGCACTCCTACTATCGTGTTGTGGAGTGCATGACTACACTCTTCGACTCACTTGAATTGGGACGACTAACCCTGCCAAACCGCGTGACCATGGCAGCTTTGACCCGCTCACGGGCAGGCCGTGACGGTGTCCCCACACATGTGCACGAGACGTACTACACGCAGCGCGCTTCCATGGGCCTTATCGTGACAGAGGGCGTATTCCCCTCGATGACGAGCCGCGCCTTTCCTGGCCAGCCCGGTGTCGAAACTCCAGAGCAGATTGCCGGGTGGCGTCGCGTGACGGAGTCCGTCCATGAGGTCGGCGGGCGCATTTTCATGCAGGTAATGAATGGCGGGCGCCTGTCTCATGCCAGTCTCCTCGAAGGGGCACAGCCGGTAGCGCCCTCCGCAGTGGCCTCTGGGACTGCGGTCAGAGATTTTGAGTCCCGCAAAGAGTGCCCGGTTCCCCGAGCCCTCGACGTTGAAGAGCTACCTCGCATCATCGGAGAGTTCCGTCAGGCCGCTCGCAACGCCATCGACGCAGGGATGGATGGCGTAGAGATCCATGGCGCCAATGGCTACCTTCTGCATCAATTCCTTTCCCCGAGCTCCAATCACCGAGAGGATGCTTATGGTGGAAACCCAGAGAATCGCTATCGCCTCGTGGAGGAAATCCTCCGTGCTGTGGCCGAGGAGATCGGTGCAGACCGTCTCGCACTGCGGCTGTCGCCACAACACAATATTCAGGGCATCGAGGAAACTGACGCCGCGGATGTGCTTGCCACGTATGGAGGGCTGCTCCGTGCAAGTGAAGACCTCGGTCTGGCCTATGTTTCCTTCCTCCACGCAGAGCCTACCGGTGAGCTCATTACTGAGCTGAGCACCCTTGCACGCGCTAACGGGCGCACCCGCGTCATCCTGAATTCGGGATTTGTCCAGGTCACCCAGCGTGCCGAAGCCGAGGAGCTGGTTCAGCATGGTGATGCGGTGGCCGTGGGCCGCTTGGCCATCTCGAACCCGGACCTCGTTCGCCGTTGGCAGGAGCAGCTTCCAATCACCGCGCCGGACGAAGGAACGTTTTACACAGGTGGGGAGCGCGGCTACACCGATTATCCGCTCTACACGGTGAGCTCGTAGGCGCTGCTGGCGGAGATGATATGCGCGCCGAGGCGCGCATAGAGCGCATTCATCGCTGGATCAGCTTGGGCCACAGAACAGTACGCCCGGCGAACGGTGGGCCAGTGGTGCGTCACCGCGTACTGAGCATGCTGCTTGGCGCGCGTGGCCAGTCCGCGCCGGCGGTAGGCGTGGTCGGTGACTGTGAGAGTCCACTCGCACACTTCGGGGTCTGCATCGCCGTGGCGCGACAGCTCCGTGAGTGCGACAACTCGACCGCGCTCGAGAATGCCGACGAGCAACGTGTGAGCCTTCCGGGAGCGTAGCCGGGCGTAAGCTTCGTTGAGGCGTTGCCGCGTCCACACGATAGGCTCAACGCTCAAGTCACCGTACACGGCGTCGGCGGAGGCAATGGTGAGCAGCCGCAGGACATCATCCAGCAACTCTTCCGGAATGTCATAGTCCGGCCACACCTGCGCACCGAGCACCGGGGCAGTGGGCTGGATGTCGACGTACATCTGACGCTCGGCGTGCTTCTGGCGAAACCCCAGTTCGAGGTAGGCCTGCGACATCGGATCGTAGGTATGGTCCGCGTCCGGCGGATACAGCATGCCAACCTGGGCATTCTTGCGGCCCAGTTGGCGGGTAAGCCGGAGTGCCTCGCGGGCGAGGGCTCGCGTAACGTCGAGAGCCTCTGGCTCTAGTTCCTCCCCAGGCAAGGGCAAGAGATCCGCGGCGAGAACGCATTCGATATCGGCGTTGTCCGTTTCCTCCAAGAGAGGAAGTGAGATATGGATGAAACCGTCGAAGTCGATTTCTGGGCTGGGCTCGGCTGCTGAAATGACCGGCAGCCCCAGTTCTCCTGCAGTGCCCATAGCAGCGGTAGTGAGCCCGAAAAGGTAAGTCACGGACTCTGCGGAGCCTTGCAAGCGCTGGAGCACACGGCGTGGAGAGCCACTGGCCGCGGGATCACCGCTGGCTTCCTGTGCGGCAAGGTTAGCGTCGAAGACAAAGCTGCGGAGGCAATCCGCCGGCTCAGCGTGTGCCGAGCCCGGCGGGGCGACTATCTGAACGAACACTCAGACTGGGAGCCGCTACTTATCGTTGACAGCAGCCGCAGCGGCATCCGCGAACTCCTGCCATTGCTGCGCCTGGGCGCGCAGTTCCTCTGCCTTTTTGGCATTGCCCTTGGCGTCTGCGGCCTCCGCCTGTGCAGTGAATTCATCCACCTTGGCTTGGAACTGGGCCACGCGGGCTTGGGCCTCTGGGTCCGTCCGGCGCCATTGTGAATCCTCGGCGTCGCTCACGCGCTTTTCCAAAGCCGAGATCTTAGACTCGTATTCGCGCACCTGCTTGCGCGGGACGAAACCAATCTCTTCCCACTTTTCCTGCAGCTCCCGCAGCTTGGCCTTTGCAGCGTCGATGGACTTGGATGGATCAATCTGGGAGTCATATTCCGCAATGAGCGCGTCCTTGGCGGCGGCGTTTTCTGCGAATTGCTTATCCCGTTCGTCGTTGACCGCGTTGCGGGCGTTGAAGAAGTGGTCCTGCGCGGCACGGAAGCGGGCCCAGAGTTTATCGTCGATCTCGCGGGGAGCGCGGCCAGCGGCCTTCCACTCCGTCATGAGGTCACGGTAAGCACGCGCCGTTTCACCCCAGTTGGTGGATTCCTTAATAGCCTCCGCGCGCTCCACTAGCTCTTCCTTCTTGGCGCGGGCTGCAGCGCGGTTGCGATCGAGCTCGGCGAAATGCGAGCCCCGACGACGGTTAAAGGAATCGCGGGCGCGGGAATAGCGCTTCCACAGTGCATCATCCGTCTGACGGTCGATGCCACGAATCTGCTTCCACTCCTCGAGGATGGCGCGAATGCGGTCGCCGGCGGCCTTCCACTCCGTCGAGTTGGCGGCGATGTCCTCGGCCTCGGCCGCCAGCTTTTCCTTCTTGGCGATTGCCTCTTCGCGGCGGCGAGCCTTGTTAGCCTGCGCCTGCTCGCCGGCCTCCACGGAATGCTTAATGACGGTGTTCAGGCGCTTGTCCAAGGCGGCAATATCACCAATCACTGCCTGCGTGGGCAGGGAGTCCCGGAGCTCTGCCGCGGTTGATTTGATCGATGCTGCATCGTCCGGATGCGCCTGCAGGCGGGATTCCAGCAGCTCGATTTCGGTAGACAGATCGTCGTAGCGGGCGCCAAAGTGCGCCAAGCCTTCTTCTGGGGTGCCTGCCTGCCATTCGCCGATTTTGCGTTCACCTTCGGGCGACTTCACAAAGACCGAACCATCAGCATCAACGCGGCCCCATTTAGCGGGATCATTCTTTGCCGGCTGCACCGGTCGTGCGGCGGGGGCGGAAGCCGACGGGCCGGGACGAGCGCCCTTGCGGGGCATGGCTCCAGGAGAAGGAATAGCGGACATGGTAGGAAACCACCTTCGGTACTATCGCGCCGCGCGACACGGCTGCCAAAACTTATGTGACACAACACTACCGTTTCCGCCGTGCAGCCGCGTGTTAACCCCGAAAAACAAACCTTATAGGATGGGAGTTGATGCAGAATCTCATGGTTATGCCAGCCTCCCCGGCTCTGGCGGAAGAACTCTCTCCCGGCGATGACGCTTCGCGCGCGCTGCTCGGCGCGGCCTGCGAGCTCGCTCGCGATGCCGCACGCATAAGCGGCGGAGGCCCTCTCAAGGTAGATATCGTGGGATCGCGTGATACTCGGTGGCGCACCGAGCATACGGGAAGCTTGCGAGCATGGGGAGCGCCGCAGGTCGACGTCGGCGGAGGCAACTTTCTGCCAGAAATCATGGCCCGCTACGTGCTTTGTCGCGCGCTTGCCCACACACCCGATGAACCAGGCTTCGTGGTGGAGGATTCCCGCGCTGAACTCGGTGAGGTCCGTCCCGCCCGCCTGACCGTTGTCTGTGTTGATGGCTCAGCAGGCCTGACCAAACGCGCGCCACTAGCCCTCGTCGACGGCGCACGGGATGCCCACTTGTGGTGCGAAAGCGTTCTTGCCGGCGGGGAAGCACACTGCGACGAGGCACGTCTGCGGTCCGCAGGTGTGCTCGAGACGAACCTCTGGGCACAGCTGGCAGGCGTGCACCCACGGCACGCGGAGCTTCGGGCAGCGGATTCAACCCTCGGGGTAGGGCGCTATGTGGCGGGGTGGCAGTGCTGATGACTCATACTCACCCGCACGCGCCAACCCCCATTGCAGTGGTCGGCCCGACGGCCTCCGGAAAGTCGGCTCTCGGCGTAGCTCTTGCACACGAGCTTGACGGGGAAGTTGTCAACGTTGATTCGATGCAGCTCTACCGTGGCATGGACATCGGCACCGCCAAGCTAACGATGGAGGAACGCGAAGGTATCCCACACCATCAGCTCGATGTGTGGGACGTGACGGAAGCGGCGTCGGTAGCACGCTATCAGTCCGCTGCCATCGCGGATATCGAGAGTATTCGAGCGCGTGGCAAGACTCCGATCTTGGTGGGCGGCTCCATGCTTTATGTCCAATCACTCGTGGATGATTGGCAATTCCCGCCCACTGATCCGCAGGTGCGCGCTCGCTGGGAAGCCCGGCGCCAAGAGATTGGTACCGATGCCTTGCACGCAGAGCTTGCCAGCGTGGACCCGGCAGCCGCGGCCATCATTGAAGATAAGGACCCGCGCCGTACCGTGCGCGCACTGGAAGTCATCGAGCTTACAGGCAAGCCTTTCAAAGCCAGCCAGCCACCGAAGAACGCCCCGCCCCGATGGGGCACGAGAATCCTCGGGTTGCGCACGGAAGCCAGCTGGTTGAACCCGCGCATCGAGCTGCGTAGCCGCCTCATGTTCGACAAGGGGCTGGTGGAGGAAGTGGAGAGCCTCCAAATCCGCGGCTTGAAGGCTGAGTCCACAGCCGGGCGGGCGATTGGCTATGCCCAAGTTCTCCAAGCACAGCGCGGAGAGCTGACATGGGAGGAGGCAGTGGAGCGCACTATCACCGGAACCCGCCGCTATGTGCGCCGCCAGCGCGCCTGGTTCAACCGCGATAAACGGATCCACTGGTTGGATGCCGCGGCTGACACGACCACGCAGGCTTTGCGTGTCCTCGAAGGGCGTTAGACTCTACAGCTATGAACTTTGCTAAAGGCCACGGAACTGAGAACGATTTCGTCATTGTGGAGGGAACCGAGCCGCTACCGCCGGAAAAGGTGGCGGCACTGTGTGACCGTCGAGCCGGAATCGGCGCCGACGGTGTACTGCGCGTCATCCGCGCTGGTGAACTGCTCGCTTCTGGAGAAATCGATGAGCTCGCGCCGGGTATTAACGCCGATGACTGGTTCATGGACTACCGCAACGCGGATGGCTCCGTGGCGGAAATGTGTGGCAACGGCACCCGCGTCTTCGCGCATTGGGTCCGTTCCCGTGGGTTGGTGGAAGAAGACACCTTCACCGTGGGCACGCGCGCCGGCGCCAAGCAGGTTACCGTGCACTCTTTCAGCGAGACTGAGGCCGAAGTTAGCGTGGAGATGGGACCAGCACAGGTGCTCGGTGTCTCCACGGCTGCGATGGCGGGGGAGAGCTTCGCCGGGCTAGGAGTGGACGTGGGAAACCCCCATTTGGCGGCTGTAATCCCGGGGCTTAGCGCAGAGGCCTTGGCTGGAAAGCGCCTTGAGCAGCCTGTCTTTGACACTGATTTTTTCCCGGCAGGCGTCAACGTAGAGCTGGTGACACCTTTGCGCGATGGTGTGATTCACATGCGCGTCTTCGAGCGCGGCTCGGGGGAGACTCGCTCGTGCGGCACCGGAACGGTGGCGGCAGCGTGCGCCGCGCTTGCCGATGCCTCCCAGGTCACCGGCCACGTCCGCGTCATTGTTCCGGGCGGCGAGGTAGAGGTGGACATCACCGAAGACGGCTCCACGCTGACGGGGCCTTCGCGCATCGTGGCAACTGGTGAAACTTCACTATAGGGCTTTTCGGGACGGCGTTTAGCGTCCGTCCTCTTTTTTGTAGTTGGTGCCCAAGGCCAAGGCGGCGCGGCGGGCCGCGAGCCAGGCTTCTTTGAGTTCTGCGGCGCGCTCGTCGGCCACTTTAAGCAGGGATTCCAGCTCACTGGTTTCAACGTGCGGTGAGTTCACCCGCGCATCGAGGCGGCGTAAGAAGCGTTGCGCACCATGCATCTCGTAGTGGAACGCTTCGATGACGGGGTTTGCGCAGTCGACGTCGACAAGCGCGGGGCGGTGCAATGTTCGGTCGGCTAAGGACTCCGCGTCATCGCTCGTAGCAAACGTGGCATAGTCCTCGAGGACACCCGTGATGTCCTCCACCGTGAGCGCAATGGAAGCCCGCAGTGCCGCATGCTCCGAGGCGTTGGGGCGGGCATCGGCGAAAAGCCACAGCGCGCCGCAGACGAAAGCAGCGAGGATGACTCCCGGCAGCTTCAGCGTCACAATCAACACCGCAGCGGTAACTGCGGCGAGAAGCAGCGCTAGACCGCGACGCTGAGATGCGGAAAAAATCATGGTGACAACTCTCCGAGACCTTAGTGGCCTCCGCAGCCTCCAGAGCCACAAGCGCAGCCGCCTTCGCCGCCACAACCACCGGTGGGCAGCGCAATCGAGGCCGTCAACATCGCCGAACCCGCAAGAACGGAATCCTTCGGTGGCAGCTCACCAAAGCTCTCCGGCAGACACAGATCGAAGGGGAAGGTGCCATCCATGACGAGGTGCATGAAGCGCTTACCTGTGAGCTGGTTGTGGCGCCACTCGGATTCCATGACCCGTGCGGAAAAAGTGCAGCCCGGCGTGGGGGATTCGGAACCGGAACCGGCCGCAACAATTGCCGCGCCAGTGGATTCAAACGTGGCTGGGTAGGCACCCTTCTCGGCTTCGTAGGCTTCAGTGCTGTCGAAGGCGGTGACGTCGAGGCCCATCGCGGTGAGCTCTACCTGTTGCCACTGCTGGGTGTCCTCATCTGCCAAGAGCGGGCCCTGCGCCAGGTTCGCCGTTGCTTGCGCGAGAACGTTTCCGAAAGGATCGATGATGTCCAGGTAAGCCAAGACATCGTTGATCATAGAGACGTGAGCGAATCCTTGGGTGACGCCCTCGAAGCCGATAAAGGTGGCGAAAGGTTCGACGGCAAGGATATTGAGTTGCGCCCCGGAAGGATCCGAGAACTGAATGAGTTGTCCTCCGCGAACCTCCCCGGTGACTGCCAGCTGGTTGGTGGAAATGGCGGCTTCGACGGCGTCCTGCCAGCGCTCGTAGTTGAGGCCAATGGCCTGCATCTCTGGGTGGGTGGTCTCTTTGACGGTCATGCGGCCCATTGTATCTGGCGCCGCGATGACTCAAAAATGTTGTCGGTGAGCCTTGCCGCCGGGATCGGCACAAGGTCGTGTGCAACGGAGATTCCCTGTTAAGAGGCGTGACGTGCAAGAATAGAAAACATATGACACAAGAAACCCATGATGATCTCCTCGCGCAGGCTTTTGGTGAGCCCGCGCCCATGACACAGGTGCCGTCCACCGGTGATTTCGACCTCGCGGAGCGCAATGCCTTCCGGCGAGTGAACCGTAAGACCACAATCCGCTCAGAAGACAGCACCGACATCTACGAGGTGGAGTACCGCAAGCTCCGCCTTGAGCAAGTGATCTTGGTGGGCGTGTGGACCGAAGGCACCGTGGCCGAGGTTGAGGCCACGATGGCGGAGCTTGTCGCGTTGACGGAGACCGCGGGTGCAGAGGTCATCGAAGCCCTGTATCAGAAGCGCGACAAGCCGGATCCTGGAACCTATATCGGTTCCGGCAAGGTGAAAGAGCTCAAGGATATCGTGACTGCCACCGGCGCGGATACCGTGGTATGCGACGGCGAACTTACCCCGGGCCAGCTCACGGCATTAGAACGAGCGCTCAACACCAAGGTTATCGACCGCACCATGCTCATCTTGGACATCTTCGCGCAGCACGCCAAGTCCAAGGAAGGTAAAGTCCAAGTCTCGCTCGCACAGCTGGAGTACCTCTACACCCATACACGCGGTTGGGGCGGTAACCTCTCGCGCCAGGCGGGTGGCCGAGCCGGATCCAACGGCGGTGTCGGCTTGCGCGGACCCGGTGAAACCAAGATTGAGACGGATCGTCGCCGCATCCGCACGCAGATGGCGCTCTTGCGCAAGGAACTTAAAGGGATGAAGACGGAACGCGAGATCAAGCGCTCGCGCCGCGCATCCTCAACGATTGCGCAGATCGCTATTGCTGGCTACACCAACGCTGGCAAGTCTTCGCTCATCAACGCGATGACGGGCGCTGGCGTGCTGGTGGAGGACGCGCTGTTCGCTACCTTGGATCCCACTACGCGCCGCGCCGAGCTGGCCGATGGCCGTCAGGTCGTCTTCACCGATACCGTCGGCTTTGTGCGCCACCTGCCGACGCAGCTGGTGGAAGCCTTCAAATCCACCTTGGAGGAAGTCCTCGCAGCGGACTTGATGCTTCATGTGGTGGACGGCTCTGATCCTTTCCCGCTCAAGCAGATTGAAGCGGTCAACAAGGTCATCTATGACATTGTGAAGGACACCGGTGAGGAAGCCCCGCCGGAGATTATCGTCATTAATAAGATTGACCAGGCTGACCCCCTGGTACTCGCGGAGCTGCGCCACGCCCTCGACCGCGACAATGTCGTCTATGTCTCCGCCAAGACAGGGGAGGGCATCGATGAGCTCACTGCGCGTGTGGAGCTGTTCCTCAATTCCCAGGACGAACATGTGCAGTTGCTCATTCCGTTTACCCGCGGGGACATGGTCGATCGCATCCATACCCAGGGCACCGTGCGCAGTGAAGAGTACACGGGTCAGGGCACGCTTGTCGACGTTCGCCTGCCCGCCTCTATTGCCGCCGAACTCAGGGAATTTCGCGTGGCCGGTGAGGACGCTTAGGTTTCAGTGCTCCCGTGAGCCATAATTATGGTTCGTGAGTAATTTTGGCTGGGCCGTCCACGGGGACGGAAAAACGATTAAGCCGGGCGCGGTCGTCGCACCCGAAGAACGATTGAGCTGGGGCCGCACTATCGGCATTGGCATGCAGCACGTCGTGGCCATGTTCGGCGCGACACTGCTGGTGCCCACCCTGACCGGATTCCCGGTCAATACGACGTTGCTGTTTTCAGGCCTGGGAACAATCCTATTCCTCCTGATTACCCGCAACCGCCTGCCTTCCTACCTGGGATCCTCTTTCGCGTTCATTGCGCCGCTGAGCGCCTCCCAGCAGTACGGCATTGGCGCACAGGCGGGTTCCGTCTTAGTGACTGGCCTGGTCCTGGTGGCGATTGGTTTCGCGGTGAAGGCGGCGGGCCGGAAGGTCCTTGACGCCGTCATGCCGCCGGCTGTGACCGGCGCCATCGTGGCACTGATTGGCCTTAACTTGGCGCCCAATGCTGCCACCAATTATTCGAGCCAGCCTCTAGTTGCCACGGTGACGCTGGCGGTCATCATCCTTGCCACCGTCGCCGGTCGCGGCATGGTGTCGCGCCTGTCGATTCTTATCGGCGTCGTCGTCGGCTGGGCTTTCGCGGCCGCTACAGGCAACCTTGGCGAAGGCGCTGTGGAGTCCATCCGCGAAGCAGCCTGGATTGGCTTCCCGCAGTTCCATGCGCCGGAGTTCCACGTTTCCGCCATCGCGGCAGCCCTGCCGGTGCTGGTTGTGCTGATTGCTGAGAACGTCGGTCACGTCAAGGCGGTCTCGGAGATGACCAAACGCGATCTCGATGATTTGGCCGGTGACGCTCTCATCGCTGATGGCCTGGCTACCTCCCTAGCCGGTGGGTTCGGCGGCTCCGGCACAACAACCTATGCGGAGAATATCGGCGTTATGGCCGCGACCCGCGTCTACTCCACGGCCGCCTACTGGGTAGCTGCTATCACAGCCATCGCTCTGGCCTTCATCCCGAAGTTTGGCGCGCTCATCTTTACCATCCCCACCGGCGTGCTGGGCGGCGCTTGCATTGTCCTCTACGGGCTCATCGGCATGCTCGGCGTGCGCATCTGGATGGACAACAAGGTCAACTTCAATAACCCGGTGAACCTCACTGCTGCGGCGGTGGCGCTCATCGCGGGTATTGGCAACCTCACCCTCGACGTCTTTGGCGTGACGCTTGAGGGCATTGCCTGGGGCTCTGTCGGCATCATCGTGCTCTACCCGGTGATGAAGAAGCTCTACGGCTCCATTGGTGAGGGCCGCGGCGCGAAGTACTAGACATACCCTCGCCGCCTGAACGGAGTAAAGGCACCATCTGGAGGCTTTGATTTAGAAAATCCCAGGTGAATGTGTGCAGAAGTCTGCATAAGGTGCTTTTACTTCGGTCCCTTTAGAGCTCTCCCCACGAACTCATCATTCAGCCAGACATCATCACTGTCGGAATGAGCCTGTGCGTAGTCCAGCAGCTCTTCCACCGTGTGTATGTATACCTCGTCGTCGGTATGAGTTGGCCACGAAATGGTTTCGGGGTTGGCGAAGTCTGCTTTTCCAATCGGATAATCTCCCGCTAATTGATCCGCCCAGAGGCGTGAGGCGACTCCGTGGTAGAGGGTTTCGGTATCGAGGTCGCCGCGGAACCGGGTCAACGCTCCCATGACCTCGTAGCCGAAGTCTGGGGGCGTTGTTGGCTGGCCAGTCATGTCTTTGACTCTACACAGTAGGTCACTTCAGTCGAGGGGAGAAGACGAGAGAAAGAGCCCGCGCAGACACGGAGAAACAAAAAGCTCCCGCCACCCTCAGTACAAGAGGGAAGCGGGAGCTCTGCCGTTCTATAGACGGAAAGTGCTTTAGGAAGCGTCGAGGTCCTGCTCGATGAGACCGGCGATCTTCTCCACAGCGGCCTCGTTCTCAGAAGTCACGGTGACTTCGTCGCCTTGCTCGGCGCCGAGAGCCATGATCATGAGGGAGGAAGCAGCATCGGTCTCATCCTCGTCCTCATCGCCGACGAGGGTCAGGAAGATGTCCTCGTCGAACTCAGCGGCGGCATCGGCGATGATGGAGGCCGGACGTGCGTGCAGTCCGACGGAGGAGCCAACCTTGACGGTCTTAGAAGCCATGATAATAATCCTTTCGAATTACGGTGTTTCGTGCTTACAAGTGTACGCGGCTTAGGCGCTAGGCGGCGGCCTTGGTCTTGTCTGCCTTCGCAGCAGCTTCTTCAGCAGCCTTGTTAGGCCAGAATTGCTTCATCGCGATGACCGCAATGGCGGACACGATGACGCCGGCAAGGATAGCCACGAAGTAGGCCCACGCAGGTTCGATAGCGAAGATAACAAAGATACCGCCGTGCGGGGCGCGAGACATGACGTCCAGGGACATCGACAGAGCACCAGTTACTGCGCCACCGAGCATCATTGACGGGATGACACGCAGCGGGTCGGCAGCAGCGAATGGGATAGCGCCCTCGGAGACGAAGGACAGCCCCAGCAGCCAGGCGGACTTACCGTTTTCCTGCTCCGCAGGCGTGAACAGGTTCTTGCGTACGAAGGTAGCGATGGACAGTGCGATCGGCGGAACCATGCCGGAGGCCATAACGGCGGCCATGATCTTCATGGAAGCCTCATCACCCGTGGACAGGCCAGCAGTAGCGAAGAGGTAAGCAGCCTTGTTGACCGGGCCACCCAAGTCGGAGCACATCATAAGTCCCAGGATGATGCCCAGAAGGACCGCGGAGGAACCGGACATAGAGGACAGCCAGTTCTGCAGGCCTTCCATGATGGCGGCCAGCGGTGCACCGAGCAGCAGGTACATGAGCAGGCCGGTAATCATCGTGGCGAGCAGCGGGATGATGACCACAGGCATGAGGGAGCCGATCCAGCGCGGGACCTTCCACTTGCCAATCCACATCGCAACAAAGCCAGCGATAAGGCCGGTGACCAGACCACCGATGAAGCCCGCACCGAGGGTGACCGCAATGGCACCACCGGCGAAGCCCGGCGCGATGCCCGGGCGGCCCGCCAGCGCGAAGGCAATGTAGCCGGAGAGCGCCGCGACGATGAATCCCATCGATGCTTGACCGATGGCGAAGAGCACGGCGCCGATGTACAGGGCGAACCCTGCCTTCTTGAAGGTCATCATTTCGCCATCAACCATGACGTCATGGCCCGGCAGGTTGGTCAACGAGTAATCGCTGGTGATGGCCTGCCAACCGTTGGCCATGTCGTAGCCACCGAAGAGGAAGCCCAAGGCTAAGAGGAGGCCACCGGCAGCGACGAAGGGCACCATGTAAGACACACCGGTCATGATGGCCTGCTGAATGCGCTTGCCCCAGCCCAGACCTTCGCCTTCTTCTGCGGAACTAGAGGAGGCTGCGCCTGCCGTGCCTGCGACCTTGTGTGCGTTGGGGTTCTTGGACGCAGCGATAGCTTCATCGAGCATCACGCCCGGCTCGTTGATGGCGCGCTTGACGCCTGATTCAATAACGGGCTTTCCGGCGAAGCGCTCCCGGTCGCGAACACCGACATCGGTAGCGAAGATGACGGCGTCGGCAGCCGCGATGGTGTCTGCAGAAACAGCGGTGTTATTGGAGGAACCCTGGGTTTCAACGGTGAGCTCGACATCGTCGCGCTCCTCGGCGGTTTGGGTGAGGGCGTCGGCTGCCATGTATGTGTGGGCAATGCCGGTCGGGCATGCGGTCACAGCCACGATGCGGGTCTTCTGTGAATACGCAGCCTTGCTCGCCGCAGGCGCTGCAGTCGCAGCTGCAGGTGCTGATTCGCTGGCCGTAGCCTTCTTCTTCGGTTTTTCGGCGTTAACCACGTCGAGTACCAGGGAGACGATTTCCTCCTTGGTCTGCGCGGTGCGCAGAGCCTCCAAGAAGTCCTTCTTCACCAGCGCGCGAGCCAGCTTGGAAAGGATCTTCAGGTGTGCTTTACCGCCACCTTCCGGGGCGGCGATGAGGAACACCAGGTGGGCGTCGCCATCGGGCCCGGAGAAGTCTACACCGCGCGAGAGGCGGGCGAAGGCCAAGGTGGGTTCAGACACTGCGGCGGAGCGGCAGTGTGGGATGGCAACGCCACCGGGGACACCGGTGCCAGCTTTTGCTTCACGCTCGATGGCGGGGCCAGCCAGTTCCTCCACGGAGGTGGCGCGGCCGGTGTCGTGGACAAGCGTGGCCAGGTTGGTAATGACTGATTCGATGCTGTCACCGAAGTCGGCGTCGAGCGCCACAAGATCGGTGGTGATGAGTTCTGATGACATCGGGTACGTACTCCTCAGTACTGCTAAAAGTCGGTGACGGCCTGAACCGTCGTGTGTTCGATATCTAGTTCTTCAGGGGTTGGTATCTGGGTTCCCGGGAGTGCTGCGGCAGCCGAGCCGTAGGCCACCGCTTGGCGCAGGGCTTCCGAGTAGGAGGCACCCGAGCGGCGGGCGAGGATATAGCCGGAGAGCGAAGAATCACCGGCGCCCACGGTAGAGCGCAGGGTAATCGGCGGGGGAGTAGCGGCCCACGCTTCATCGGCAGTGACCAGCACTGCGCCAGCGCCACCCAGGGTGACGAGAACCTCGGGGATGCCGCGCTTGACGACGACCCTCGCGGCCTTGACCACACCGCTAAAATCACCGTTCTCGGCGGCAGCTTCGAGGGCCTGACCATCCACGTTGGCTAGCTGGCCAAGCTCAAGACCATTCGGCTTGATGAGGTCGGGGCTGGCGGTTTCGAGGTTTTCTCCGAGAGCCACCATAGGGGCATCGGAGGTGTCGACGGCTACACGGATGCCGGGGTTGGCTTCGCGCGCGACACAGATGAGCTGCGTGTACCAATCTGTAGGAACGCCTTGGGGGAGAGAGCCCGCCATGACGATCCACTCGGCGTCAGCGCAGAGTTCAGCAACGGCCTGTGCCACGTCTTGCTGAATTGATTCATCGAGCGTGGGGCCGGGTCCGTTGAGTTTGGTCGTACGGCCATCCGGTTCGGTCAGGGTGGTATTGGTGCGCACCGCGTCATGTGCCGGCACGGCGTGCACGGGGATAGACGCGTCAGCGGCGAGGGCTAAGAAAGGGTCTGAGGCCACAGCCGGTAGAAGGGCCAGACTGTCGACGTTAGCGAGCGTTACGGCGTGCGTGACGTTGACGCCTTTACCACCGGCAACGCTGGATACAGACCCTGCGCGGTGTACAGCACCAGGCTCGAGTTCCTCGTTTAGGCGCACGGTGGCGTCGATGCTTGGGTTGGGGGTCAAGGTAAGGATCATTGTGGACAATGTCCCCTTTCGCGGAGTGCGTATATTGGGGGCAAACGCGCCTCGGCGGCTTAAACAAGAACTCCCGTGCGGATTGCCCGTGGTCAGCGTGAAAGTAATGTTGCTTAATGTTGATTATTGCCCGTATGTGTCCGAATGTCAACGGAATCACTGTGGTTTTCGTTGCATTTTTGACCGACTTGTGATGATCTGGATAGAGAAAAACATCGTCTCCGTAAGGAAATGTGTCATGGAAAACGCATCCCCATCCACCATTAAAGGCACCGGCGTCGTCGCCGGCGTTGCATACGCTGAGGCGGTGTGGGTTCGCCCACGCCCAGAACTGCCCACGGCTGGAGAAACCGTGGCGGAAGAGCAACGTGATGCTGAATACGATCGCTTCCTCGAAGCCGCCGACATCGTTGCCAGCAGGCTAGAACAGCGTGCCGCTGGTGCTGAAGGTCAGGCAGCAGAAGTTCTGGGCGCTACTGCTGGAATGGTCAAGGACCGAGGTTGGCACAAGGCAGTGCGCAAGGGCATTCGCAGCGGCAAGAACGCCGAATATGCAGTTGTTGGTGCCACAGACAGGTTTGTCACCATGTTTGAGGCCGCCGGCGGCGTAATGGCCGAGCGCACGACTGACCTCAAGGACGTGCGCGACCGCGTCATCGCACAACTGCGTGGTGAGCAAGAGCCGGGCCTGCCCATGGTTGAAGGGGAGGCGGTGCTGCTGGCGGATGACCTTGCACCGGCGGATACCGCAACCTTGGACACCACCCATATCAAGGCGCTTGTGACCGAGCTGGGCGGTCCCACCAGCCACACGGCAATTATCGCTCGTCAGCTCGACCTTCCGTGCATCGTGGCCGTCGGCGCTGAGCTACGCACGATTGAGGCGGGAACCCAGATCTTCGTCGATGGCTCCGTGGGAACAGTGGCCCTTGGTGCGGATCGCGCTGCCTCGCTCAAGGCTGTAGAGGAATACCGCGAGAAGGCGGCACGAGTGGCCGAGTGGCGGGGTCCGGCCCAGACCAAGGATGGACACCGCGTGCAGTTGCTCGCCAATGTTGCCGACGGCAACGCAGCTCGCATCGCCTCTGATTCGCAGGCAGAAGGTATCGGTTTGTACCGTACAGAGCTGTCCTTCCTCTCCGCGAGCGAAGAGCCCACCGTGGAGGAGCAAGCGCGCATCTACGGCAAGGTTTTCAACGCTTTCCCGGACTCCAAGGTCGTTGTTCGAACACTCGATGCCGGTTCTGATAAGCCGATCTCCTATGCCACGTTAGACTCTGAGGAGAACCCCGCCTTGGGCGTCCGCGGCCTGCGCATCGCCCGCGATAACGAGGCACTTTTGACCCGTCAGCTCGATGCCATCGCGCAGGCCGCAGAAAAGCGTGCCGAAAGTGCCACGACGTGGGTTATGGCACCGATGGTGGCCACGGCAGTCGAGGCAAAGTGGTTCGCCGAACTCTGTCGCGAGCGTGGGCTCACGGCTGGTGCGATGATTGAGGTACCGGCTGCAGCCCTGATGGCGGATACTATCCTGCCGCACCTCGACTTCGTGTCCATCGGTACCAATGACTTGACGCAGTACACTATGGCCGCTGACCGCCTATCGCCCCAGCTGGCCTACTTGACTGATCCGTGGCAACCGGCCGTGTTGCGTTTGATCCAGCACACCTGCGTGGTCGGGCGCGATAATAATGTTCCGGTGGGCGTCTGCGGCGAAGCAGCAGCAGATCCCATGCTCGCCTGCGTGCTAACTGGCCTTGGTGTGACTTCACTGTCTGCGGCGTCGACTGCGGTCGCAGGTGTTGGCGCACAGCTTGCTGAGGTCACTCTTGAGCAATGCCAGAAGATGTCGGACGCAGCAGTAAACGCTGAGGGCCCAGCTGATGCCCGCGCCGCGGTGATTGACCTATTGGAGCAATTCCAAGCGTCCTAGATTATTGTGAATGCGCAGGAGGTGTGTGCCCCTCACCATGAAGGGGTGCACACCTCCTGAAACGATCTAGGGGCTAAAGCGCCTACTTCTCTGCAGCAATGATCACCTCAATGCCGTGCTCACGCAGCGCTTCAACGTAGGAAGCGGGCGCGCCGGCATCGGTGATAACGACATCAATTTCATCGAGGGACGCAAAGCTCACGAGGTAGTCATTGCCCAGCTTTGAAGAATCGCACAGTACGACGACGCGGTGCGCATTGGTGACGAAAGCGGACTTGATCGCAGCCTCTTGCGAGTCTGCCGTTGAGAGACCGTGATCAATGGTCAGTGCGTTGGTGCCGACAAAAGCCACGTCGGCACGCATGAGCGCCATGGTGCGAAGGGCGGTATCACCAACCACGGCCTGGGTAATTGCCCGTACTGTACCGCCAAGGAGCTGGACTTCGGATACCCCGTTGCTGGCTAGCGAAAGGGCGATCGGCAGGCTGTTGGAGACGATGCTGAACTGACCTGCCGAATAGCGCTGGCCAATGAGATCAGCAAGCGCATTCGTCGTGGTGCCGGCGTCGAGGAAGATGCTGCCGCCATCGGGAAGCTGTTCCAGTGCAGCGCGCGCAATGGCCATCTTGGCGCCCGTGGCCGAGCGTTGACGGGTATCAAGGGTTAACTCCGCGGTTTGGAAGGATTGGGAGGCAACCGCACCGCCATGGACTCGGTGCACGACTCCTTCCCGGTCCAAAACCGCGAGATCGCGGCGAATCGTCTCAGCGGTAACATCGAAGCGTTCAGAAAGTTCGGTGACATTGACACGGCCTTCGACGGCGGTCAATGAGGCAATTTGTCGGCGACGCTCTTCTGCGTACATAGTTCCTCCCGGTGAAGTCTGCCTGTGGTGGTCACTGCGCCCGCCGCGGAAAGGAAACGGGGCTGGGGCGTGTGAACGAAAAGAACAACGAATGTTGCGGCGATGCTTCTATTGTCCCACTGAAGGTGAAGAAAACGGAACGAAACAAAGAAAAACTCACATTGAGATTGCTGTCTTAGTGTAAAAATTCCGTCATAACCTGCACATATGTAAATGTGTGATGTCGGACGCTAAAGCGGTAGGAATCGGGCATGTACACACACAAGGGGGTAGAAAGAAACAATCCCCCGGCCCTTTACGCCCGCACCGAGTGGACTGGCACTGCGGGGTGGGTAGGGCCCTGGGGGATGGCTGCGAAGTGATGATTCCTAGAGCTTGCGGAAAACTGACACTACCTTGCCCATGATCTCAGCTTCGTCGCCCTTGATGGGGGAGTAGGCATCATTATGGGGGAGAAGCCAGACGCCGGAGGAGTCGCGGTGAAATTCCTTTACGGTGGCTTCTTCGCCGTCTAGGAGAGCGGCGACGAACTCGCCTTCCTCTGCGACGGATTGTGAGCGAATAATCACCCAATCGCCGTTGAGGATTCCGGCGTCCTGCATAGAATCGCCCACGACCTGCAGCATGTAAAGTTCGCCGCTGCCAAGGATTTCGCCCGGCATGGGGAAATAAGCATCAACGTTTTCTTCGGCGGTAATTGGGGTACCTGCGGCAATGCGGCCGACAACAGGGATGTAGTTCGGCGTCGCTGCGTCCTCAGGGATATCGGGGGTGGAAAGATCCGGAGACTTGTTTGCCTGGCTTGTCTTGCGGCCGGGCTTCTTCGAGTCTTCGGCACCGGGGAAGTGGCGGACATCAACGGCGCGCGGCTTGTTTGGATCGCGGCGCAGGAAGCCCTTCTCCTCAAGCTGCTTCAGCTGGTAGGCCACGGATGATGTGGACTGTAGGCCGGTGGCATCACCGATCTCACGAATGCTTGGCGGGTATCCGCGGAGCATTACGGCATCATGGATAACCTCCAGGATGCGGCGCTGGCGGGCGGACAGGGTGTCGAGGGAAGGGTGGTCGCTTCGCTTGGATTTGCGAGCCATTCTTTCTCCTAAAACTATTGCGATGTGCACATTCGTGGTTGAGGCTTTGGCGTGCCAGGCATGTATGGGGCTGCCGATGGTGCTTCTGCTTTCCTTTTTAGCACGACAGGAAAAAATGTTCGACTGGCGTCGCCGAATTATGGACAAATTTTCGAGACGGTGCTATAAATCGAACATACACGCTAAATCGAACGGTTGGTCGATGGTGATGTTCGAAAGTGTCTGCCTGGATTCTTATACTTCGGATATTGCGTCGATGGAGAAGGAAGAACTAGAAAGGAGCCGTCATGGCTATCGCTCTCAATAATGCCTCTGTACTGCGTAGGGATGTTCGTCGGAAGCCTCGCAATACGGCAGTGCTGGTCCCTCCGGCGGCAATTTGGGATCCTGTGCAGGGCCAGGTGCGAACCCATGAATTATCACCTACTTCTTCCCGTGGCTCGTCTGTTGTTCGAACGCTCTCTTCGGAGGGTAGAACACAGGGGCGCACGATCAGCTCGGCACCACCCTGTGTTTCTTCCCCGCGGAGTGTGTCGCGGAGCCGGCGTGGTGGGTCGAACGTAGGTAACTATGTTTTGGGCGCGGTCTTTGGCGCTGCAGTCTTTATTGGAACAGTGTGGGGTGGCCTCAGCATCGATAGTGAGGTTCCTAGTAACAATGGTGCTTCAGCTACCGCGGAGGCAGCTTCGCGCTAGAATTCCTTGAGCCGGGGAAGCAAGGCGCATCGGCGGAGAGGAAGGTTACGGCACTATGTATTGCCCGTTCTGTCACAATGAACAGTCACGAGTCATCGATTCGCGCGTGATTGATAGTGGAACCTCAATCCGGCGGCGTCGCGAATGCGCCGCATGTAAAGGCCGTTTTACCACGATCGAAAAGGCGGTCCTGTCGGTAGTCAAGCGCAATGGCTTAGCGGAGCCCTTCAGCCGCGACAAGCTGATTCGCGGCGTCAAACGCGCGTGCCAAGGACGTGATGTAAGTGACGATGCTCTGAAGAAGCTTGCACAAGAAGTCGAGGAGACCGTGCGCAGTCATGGGTCTTCCCAAGTCAATGCCAACGACATCGGCCTTGCCATCTTGGAGCCTCTCCGCGATCTCGATGAGGTCGCCTACCTGCGCTTCGCCTCCGTATACAAGTCTTTCGAAAGCGCAGACGACTTCGAATCGGAAATCCGCCTGATGCGTCGGCGTGACCGCGATAGCTTCTAGCGCAATTTATCCGCGGCCTTTTGGATTCTCCGAACAGACACCGCATGAGCGGTTCCTAGGCGTTGCGCGAAGAGCGATACGCGCAACTCCTCGATCATCCACAAGATCTCCTTAACTTCACGCGTCTTCTCGCGGCCTGCAGGCAAGGAGCGCAAACGATTATTCAGGTAGGCCTTGGCCTCGTCGACATCTGCCTGGCGGTCAGCGTCACGATCTGGATCCAGGTTCATATCATCAAGCCTGATACGTGCAGCCTGGATATAGCGCGGTAGGTGGCGCAAGTGCTGGATTCCATGCACGGTGATTGCGTGCGGTGGCAATAGGAAGTCGAGCTGAGCGCGAATATCATCGATTGCCGGCCCCTCCCAGTGCTTCAGCTCTGCGTTGAGGTTGGAGTACTCTGCCAACCCTGGGGCAATGGCCACCACCGCCTGACGCACACGCCCCGGGACCTCAGGCTTTACGGCGTTCAGCAAGGCGGTAAATTCCTCAGGAGTTCTTACGGGCCCTCCCTTGTCCATCATGATGTCGCGCACTGCGGCTACTCGTGCATCGTTGACCAACCCTTCGGCTCCGCCGTGTGGGTAGGAGTCGACAGCTACCCGCTGCTGTAGCGGCAAGCCCTTGACCATCTGTTGTGCACTCACGGAGATTTCCCGAAGCAACAAGGTGAGGGTGGCGGTGATCATGGAGGCGTCGGCAGCCGCTTTTGTCGGGTGCACCTTGAGAGCGACGCCTTCCTTCGTTGCTACGAGTGCTGGATAGGCGGTGACCTCGTGCCCATCAACGACAGTGGTTACCTCTTCATCGATAGCGCCCAGAGTGTCCTTTGACCATTCCTTGACGGCGGTGGATTCAGCTGCCCGGCCAACACGCGAGACGGAGGACGAGATATGCCCGGCTTGGCGTTGCACGAGCGCCTTCAAGTCCCGATCGGAATCGATGACCTTTCCTCGTTTGTCCACTGCCGCGTAGTTCATGCGCAGGTGCGGAGGGAGCTGGTCGGGGCGGAAATCCCCTGCGTTGATGCCTTGCCCGCCCATTTCTTGCAGAACAGCAGCGAGTTGCTCAGTGAGTGCGCCTTCATAGGGCACAAGCTTGGGCAGCGCTCGTTCAGCGAATTCGGGTGCTGGAACCACAGTGCGCCGAAGAGCCTTCGGGAGTGAGCGAATCAGCTCCGTTACCAGCTCTAGCCGCAGGCCGGGTACGAGCCAGTCGAAGCCCTCGGAGTCCAATCCCGCAAGGAGGGGGACAGGGACCATGAGCGTGACACCATCGAGGGGGTCACCGGGTTCAAATTTATAAGAGAGGTCGTAGTCGATGCTTCCCTTCAGCCAACGGTCGGGGAAAGCCTCTTCAGTAACAGCGTGGTCCTCTTCGAGGAGTGCTTCCGGGTCGAAGTCCAAAGAATGCTTGTTCTTCTGTTTCTTCCACCAAGAATCGAAGTGACGGGCAGTGGTGACAGACTCGGGGATTCGCTGGTCATAGAAGTCGAAGAGCGTGTCTTCATCCACCACGAGACCGCGCCGACGGGCCTTCTCCTCATACTCGGAGGCCTCGGCAAGCTTGCGCTTGTTGTCGTGGAAGAAGTGATGGTGGGTGGTCCATTCGCCGTCGACAAGCGCATTGCGAATGAACATATCGCGTGCCGCCGCAGGATCGACGCGGTGGTAGGGCAGCGTCCGGTCTGCGACCACGGTGACGCCGTACAACGTCGAGCGTTGGGTAACGACTGCTGAGCCACGCTTCCGTGACCATGTTGGATCGGAATAGTTGTGTTTCAACAGATCCTTCGCCAGTTTTTCCACCCAGGCCGCGTCGATGGCGGCAACATCGCGTGCCCACAGTCGCGAGGTTTCCACCAGCTCGGCTGCCATGAGGAACTCCGGTGGCTTCTTTGCGAGCGCTGATCCCGGGAAAACAAGGAAGCGGGTATTGCGTGCGCCAATGAACTCCTTGGAGTTACCGTCACGTGCGCCGATGTTGGACAGCAGGCCAGAGAGCAACGACATGTGGATGTCATCGGGGCGCCGTTCGGTGCCCTCTTGAGCGTTCCATCCGAGCTGCTTGGTGACGTCCCGCAGCTGCCGCACCAGGTCGAACCACTCGCGGATGCGCATATAGTGCAGGAAATCGGCCTTCATCCGTTTGCGGAAAGCATTGCCGCTCATCTCCTCACGCGCTTCTTGGACAAAGTCCCACAGGTTGAGCATTGCCATAAAGTCTGAAGACTTGTCTTTAAAACGAGCATGGGCTTGGTCAGCCTGCGCTTGCTTGTCGGTAGGCCGCTCGCGCACATCCTGGATTGTCATCGCGGCGACAATGACCATGACGTCGTGGAGGCATCCGGAGGTGTTGGCTTCAACGAGCATGCGGGCCATGCGCGGATCCACGGGAATGCGGGCAAGATTGCGTCCAATTCGGGTTAGTACCGGCAGCCCATCTTTTTCTTTGCCCTCGAGTGCGCCCAGTTCGTGGAGGAGGAGCAGACCATCGCGCACGGCCTTCGGTTCGGGGGATTGAACGAAGGGGAAGTCGGCGATATCACCGAGGCGCAACGAGATCATTTGCAGGATGACGCTGGCCAGGTTGGTGCGCAGGATTTCGGGGTCGGTGAATTCTGGCCGGGAGAGGAAGTCCTGTTCACTGTAGAGGCGGATGGCAATGCCATCGGCAACGCGACCACATCGGCCTGAGCGCTGGTTAGCGCTTGCTTGGGAGATCGGCTCAATGGGCAGTCTTTGCACCTTGGTGCGAGTGGAATAGCGCGAGATGCGCGCGGTGCCCGTGTCGACGACATAGCGAATGCCAGGCACCGTCAATGAGGTCTCAGCGATGTTGGTAGAGAGCACGATTCGGCGGCCGCGGTGCGAGCGGAAGACGCGATGTTGTTCCTGGTTGGACAGTCGTCCGAAGAGCGGAGTGACCTCCACGTTGCGCCAATGGCGCCCTTCGATGGCTTCCATGGCGTCGCGGATATCGCGCTCGCCCGGGAAGAAGCACAGAATGTCTCCTTCGCCTTCGGCCATGAGTTCTTCGATGGCTTCGCAGAGGGCGTCCAAGGGATCGAGGTCGATGGTCTTGCCACCTGATTCGACCTCGAGCGGGCGGTAGCGGATCTCCACGGGGTAGGTACGCCCCGATACCTCGATGATCGGCGCTGGTTCACCGTGAGCGTCAGCGAAGTGCTTGGCGAAGCGTTCCGGATCAATGGTGGCGGAGGTGATGATCACCTTTAGGTCGGGGCGCTTGGGCAGCAGCCTTTTGAGGTACCCGAGAAGGAAGTCAATGTTGAGCGAACGCTCGTGTGCCTCATCGATGATGATCGTGTCATAGGCGTTGAGGAAGCGGTCACGCTGCATTTCTGCCAGCAAGATGCCGTCCGTCATGAGTTTTACAGCGGTGGTGGAGGAGACTCGGTCATCGAAGCGGATGGCATAGCCGACTGAGTCCCCGATGGATTGGTCAAGCTCTTCTGCAATGCGCTCAGCAACCGTGCGCGCTGCCAAACGTCGTGGCTGAGTATGCCCAATGAGCCCTCGACGCCCGCGGCCGAGCTCCAAACAGATTTTGGGAATCTGGGTGGTCTTTCCCGAACCAGTCTCACCGGCGATGATGACTACCTGATTATTCTCGATAGCTTCGGCGATATCATCGCGGCGCCCAGTGACGGGAAGCTGTTCGGGGTAGGTAATGGGTGGTACATGCGCATCGATGGTGCGCACCTTGTCTTGGGCGGCTGCGATATCGGCTCCAATGGCATTCAGGGCCTTGGGGGAGCGGGCCTTGCGCAGGCGACGGCGGAAAGCGCGCTCATCACTCAAGGAAACCGAAGTGAGAGCGCCGTAAAGGTCTTCGCGAGTAGCAGTCATAATCGACCTAAAAGTCTACTCGGAAGGCTATTCGCTCACAGGTCGAGGTGGAGATATTGGTACCCTCGTGTTTATTGCGTGAACACTAATCAATGAAGGGTATGAATTATGACTAATCCTTTTGAATCGAATCCGGAGGATAACGGCTCCAACCGGGGCTTTGGCAGCAACCCGGCTCATAACTCCGGCGACTCCTCCGGAAACAACGGCGGACTTCCCAAATACGAGCCTACTTCTCACCCAGAAGATCAGGCTGGCTTCGGCCAGTCCAGCAGCTACGGCAATTATGGCGGCGGCGCCTACGGCTCCCAGTCCTATGGTGGGTACGAGGCTGGCCAGCCAGGCTACGCTGGTGCGGGCTATGGAAGCGACTCCAGCTACGAAGGCCCAGGCCCAGGCGCCGGCCCGGCCTACACCGGTCCGGTCAGCGCTATCGAAGCTATCAAGTGGGGTTTCAAAGCCGCGCTCAGTAACGCACTTTTGTGGGTGCTGGGCGCCGTCGTCGTGTTTGCTATTCAGTTTGTTCCACAAATTGGAATCAGCGTTGGTGCGCAGAACGCCGATGGGGCGGAGACCTCCATTATGTTGGACCTCTTCTCCTTCGCGGTGTCCATCCTGTCCTTTGTCATTGCTCTGGTTGTTTATCGTTTGGCCTACCGTGAAATCGACAAGCCGAGCCCCACATGGGGCACCCTGTTCCAGGGTGTTCGCTGGGTACCGCCGCTCGTGGTGAACATCGTCTTGGGCATTCTTGGTGCGATTGTCTTGGTGATTGTCATCGTCGGCCTGCTTATGGTGGGCCTCGGTGGTGTGGCAGGTGTGGACCTCCAGAACCCAGAGCAGCTCAGTGAAAATGATATTTTTGCACTCGTTGGCTCTATCTTCGGCGGAGTCATCATCGTCATGCTGATTGCGCTGTTCATTCAGCCCTTCTTCACTCTCATGCCGTGGTTGGCAGCCGATAGCTCCTCCGTTGGTGAGGCTTTCTCCCAGGGTCTGAAGCTGGGCAAGGAAAACTACGGTCACATCTTGCTGTTCATTGTCCTGTCCGGTCTGATGGCTTTCGCCTCCCTCATCACCCTGGGCTTGGCACTGATCATCATCGCGCCGGCACTGCAGCTGGCAACCGCACACCTGTGCCGCCAGTGCCAGGGTCGCTATGCTCCTGCAGCCTAAGGCTTAAGCTGTCGAATCGATATGCAACGCCGCCCCTGACTTCATGAGGTGAGTTAGGGGCGGCGTTGTCGTCTTCTTTAGCTCTGATGCTGGAGCTGGGGAACAGTTAGGAGGCCGTGAAAAGTGTCCGGGAACGCTCCGCGGCGTCGTGGAAGGCAGCGGTGACCAAGGTCCCGAAAGCGCTGAACTCATCGGCACGGGCAGCGGAAGAGCGGAAGACAAGCCCCACGTGCCGCTCCGCCGTGACAGAAGGGGCAAAGTGTGCGACGGAGAGCCGCGGATTCTGGCATTCCGTTGCCAGGGCGGACTCGGGGACGAGAGTGGCGCCGAGGTTTCCCATGACCAGCTGCAAGATAGTAGTCAGCGATGAGGCTCGAGTGACGGCATTGGTGGCTTCGGAGGGATTGACCTTCGCGCGGCGGCACAGGTCGAGGACTTGGTCGCGGAGACAGTGGCCGTCGTCAAGCAGGAGCAGATCAAGGTGCCCTAGATCCTCGAGCGTGAGATCCTTTCGACCCGCAAGTGGGTGCTCTGCCGGGGTGACTGCGGTGAAGGCCTCGCTGTAGAGAGGAATCTCCACCATTCCGGGGGCTTCGGTGGGCAGAGCAACAATGGCCAGGTCCAGGTTGCCCTCGCGCAGCTTGTCCAGCAGGTGCTGGGTCTGTTCCTCGACGAAGCGGGGTTCTAAATCGGGATAGGTCTCGCTGATGGACTGCAGTATCCCCGGCAAAATATAGGGCGCGATGGTGGGGATGATGCCGATAGTGAGGGGGCCGGTAAGCGTGCCGCTAGCGCCGCGCGCTTGGCTGAGGAAAGCATCGGAAGCTTCGAGTGCTGCCTTGGCATAAGGCAGTAGCGCTTCACCTGTGGACGTCACGATGACCTTGCGGGTCGAGCGTTCGATCAGCTGTACTCCCAAACCTTGCTCGAGTGCGACGAGGGCCTGGGAGAGCGAAGGTTGGGAGATATCGAGTTTGGCGGCTGCGGTTCCAAAGTGCTTGTTTTCCGCAATCGTGACGAAGGTGCGCAACTGGGCGAGGGTTGGGCGATACTCCTTATTGTTCATGCCTATAACTCTAACATCTCTAATTCGTGGAGCCTATTGACGTGCCAAGCCTTCCGTGGCATACTTAACAAGCGAGCGACTGCGTACCAGCCAAAAGGCAAAGTGGTGTGCGGTCGTAGAGATTTGCATCACTTTTGTGCATTGTTGTGACTATTGAAGGAGATGAGTCTTCTATGCCTATCTTGACCGTTGGTGAGAAGTTCCCGGAGTTCGAGCTGACCGCGCTGAAGGGTGGCGACCTCCACGACGTCAACGCTAACCAGCCGGAGGACTACTTCGAGCAGGTATCTCTGGACAAGTACCAGGGAATGTGGAAGGTCGTGTTCTTCTACCCGAAGGACTTCACCTTCGTCTGCCCGACTGAAATTGCGGCCTTTGGCAAGCTGAACGAGGAATTCCTGGACCGCGATACCCAGGTTCTTGGCGGCTCCACCGATAACGAGTTCGCGCACTTCAACTGGCGTGCAACCCATCCGGAGCTGAAGGAAGTTCCGTTCCCGATGTTCTCTGATATTCGCCACGACCTGATCCGTGCCCTCGGTGTGGAAAACGCCGACGGTGTTGCTGACCGCGCTACCTTCATCATCGACCCGGACGGTGTTATCCAGTTCGTGTCCGTGACTCCGGATGCTGTCGGCCGCAACGTAGATGAAGTTCTGCGCGTGCTGGACGCCCTGCAGTCTGAAGAGGTCTGTGCCTGCAACTGGGAGGCTAATGACCCGACCAAGAACATCGACAAGCTCGAGGTTGTTAAGTCCGCTCTGTAAAACAGCACTAAGCACAACCGCCCAACCTTAAAGGAGTTAGATCAGTGTCCATCGAAAATCTGAAGTCCGCGCTTCCGGCATATGCCAAGGATCAGAAGCTCAACATTGGTTCCCTTACGCGTAGCACCGAGCTGAATGAGGAGCAGCTGTGGGGCAGCTTGGTTGCTGCCGCCGCTGCGACCCGCAATGACCTGGTGCTGTCGGAGATTCTTGAGGAAGCTCGCGAGCACCTCAGCGAGGAGGCAATTGACGCAGCTCTCGGCTCCGCCACGGTGATGGCTATGAACAACGTGGCCTACCGCGCAAAGAGCTGGTTGGGTGATGATTTTGCCCAGGTCAAGTTTGGTCTGCGCATGAATATCATTGCTAAGCCTGGCGTAGACAAGGCTACGTTCGAGCTGTGGAGCACCGTCGTCTCCGCCATCAACGGCTGCGAGCACTGCCTGTCCGCACACGCTAATACTCTCCTCGAGGAAGGCGTGACCAAGGAGCAGATTTGGGAAGGCATCAAGGTCGCTGGTGTGGTTGAGGCCGTTGCACAAGCGCTCCAGGCCGAAGCCGTACGCTCCGCTGAGTAAATGACTCAGTGCGCTTTCCCAAGCGCAGTTAAGCAGTCCCACTCACCGCTCGCACTGCGGTGAGTGGGACTTTGTGCATTGTCGGCTTGGGCCCGGACCTGGGGCAGAGGAAAGTGTCCTAGCATGGGCTAGCCGATGACCCCGCCGAAGGCTACGCCGATGCCATAGGTGATGGCTAAGCCGAGCGCACCACCGATAACCAGGCGGCAGACGGAGCGCGCGGCATCCGTGTCAGCGAGGCGTGCCGAAACGTAGCCCGTGATTGCCAGGGCGATCAGGGTAACAATGGCGACTGTTGCTGCAGCCATGCTCATGGGTGCGAGGAAGATTGATAACAGGGGGAGTGCGGCGCCGGCAAGGAAGGATACGGCCGACCACAACGCGGCGTGCCAAGGATTTGTCAGGTCTTCGCCATCAATGCCCATCTCCAGTCGAAGGTGTGCCTCGAGAAGTCTATCTTCGGCAGCGATCTCGCGGGCGGCAGTATCCGCGGTTTCGGTATGCATGCCGTAGCTGGCGAGCATAGAAACGAGCTCGGCATGCTCTTGCTCGGGGAGATCTGCCAGCTCGCGGGTCTCCTTGTCTATCATCATGCGCTCGGAGTCGCGTTGTGCCGAAACAGAGACATATTCTCCGAGTGCCATGGAGGCAGCGCCCGACACCGTTGCGGCTAGGCCGGCGGTGAGGATGGCGCTTGCCGACGCCCCAGAACCAACGACGCCAAGTAGAAGTGCCGCGACGGAGACGATGCCGTCGTTAGCCCCAAGTACACCTGCGCGAAGAGAGTTCAGACGAGCGTTGTGTGAGGCTCCGTGGGGTTCGCTGATATGTTGTGGCATTGCCAGCTCCTTGGATACCAGAATATGCGTGGCTCTCTAGTGCTTTCGCAGTTGTCTAGAGAACTTCTTATGTTCCAGTATCGCCGCTGGTCAGGGCCTTGTAAAGCGTGTGTAGGCTTAGCTGAATGCAGAGAGTGAAGGCTTAGATTATAGTGCCGGTCCATTCACCGCATGCCGCACCGTCCACGGAAAGAGCCATGGTAAACACTTCTTCCGAGAGGTTGAAATGAGCGGTGGGGAGGGTAACAGTCAACTCTTCCGGGGTGTACTCGTAGGGGTAATCAACCCGACGGTGGGCGTCCCTGGTGTCCTCGCCGAAGGAAGAGATTTCCATCGACGTGAGCTGCTCTTGTTCGAAGTGAGCGGTGAGCTCCAGATCGAGGGTGTGCAGGGTGAACACGACGTCACGGTGGTGGGGCATTCCTCCAAGGAGCCAATGCACGGTGACGGCGTCTTCGTGCGTCTCAAAATGAACGCCTGCGAGGCGGATGCCGGTGGGCGGGGTGTTCTGTTCGTTCATAGCGGTCCCCACTGTACTCCCCGGATACCTACTTAAAGTCGAGAGAAAAGTACTCAGCCCTAGTCAGGTGCAGAACCTTTTCAAAGAGCCAGCAAAAGAGCAGCGCAAGGGCGAGGGGAAGGATGACATAAACGAAGGTAATAATCATCACGTTGCTGGCGCTCCAACCCCAGCCTTCGTAATTGAGGGCTGCCAGTGGGCCCATGAGGCCGGAGATGCCAAAGCCAGCAGAGATAGGGGTGCCGGAGATTCCTAAAGCGCCACCGACGCCGCCCAGCACGGCAGCGGAGCATATCACGGGCAGGAAGGTGACTGGCTTGGATAGCATGTTGGCCATTTGCACCTTCGGGGAACCCAAAACATGCAGGATAGAGGTGGCGAAGCCGTTGACGCGCCAGCCGGCAACGAGGAGTGTGAACCCAGCGGCGACGGCGCCCAGGTTCGCGGTACCGGAGGCGATGCCGTCAATGAAGATGGCAGTGGCAATGCCGACTGTGGAGACTGGAGAGACAATCATGATGGCGAAAAGGACGGCGAGGACAACACCCATGAGAACCGGCTGCAAAGTAGTTGCCCCATTGACCAAGTTGCCCAGCCAAAGAGTGAAGACCTTGACGATGGGGAAGGTGACAGCCCAACCGATGGTGCCCGCCACCAGCGTCACGATGGTGGATAGCAACAAAATAGAGTAATTTTTCAGCCTGTCGCCGATAAAGAGCAATAATCCCACTGCTATGGCTGCGGTAAGGCCTGAGTTGATAACAAGACCGGTGCCTTTGAGGAAGAAACCGCCTTCGGGATTAACAGTGGCCACGCCTGAGCCGCAGAAGGAAGCAATGCCGACCGCAGCAGTCTGGATGGGGGTCATCTTGAATTCGATGCCCACGAGGACACCAATCATTACCGGCAAGAGGCTTGCGGCTAAGCCCGTCAGTGCAATGACGGTGGCTGCGCCGGACCACAAGGGGAGTAGCGCCTTGGCTAATTCACCGAGCAGTGCTTGTGGGACGAGCGACACAACGACGGCGATGGAGATGCCGTTGAGGACCTTCATGGTGAAGGAGCCGGGGGTGAGGCGCTCGGCCGCAGGCGCTGCGCTGGCGTGAGGGATAGGGGAAAGCTTGCGTTCGTCTATCTGCTGTGGCGTACTCATTCCCCAATCATACGCATAATATGCGGTGTGTAGAAAATATTAATTCAGAAAGGGGGGTATTAATAGTCCCTGCTTATGCGCCCTAGTACTCCACGCGCAGCTCGGATAGCCGTACCTCCCCGGCTTCATCGGAGGCATCGAGATCTACGGTGCCAACGAGCTGATAGGAATTATCACCCTCTGGGTCCTTAAGGATCTGACGCACGGTCCACGACCGCGAGCCGCCAACGCCACGAGCGCCCGAACCTGCGTCGCCCTTGTCCAGGAGGAAGTATTCCTGGCCCCTAGCCGCTGGCCCAGTGTCAATGTCATCGTAGTCATCGAAGTAGTCATCGAGGGCACGGCTAAAGTCAGGAATCTCCTCCAAGTAGTCCAACAGGTCTGCCAAGCGCTCTTCCTTCTCCAACGCAAAGAGTTGGGCAAGGCGGAAGAAGTAGTTGCGCACCATGATGCTGAAAGCCCGCTGATTCGCGGTCAAGGCGGTGGGATCCTCGACTCCGAAGGCCAACTCGCGGTCCAAATCTTCCTGGGAAATGGGGGAGTCCTCGCCAGCCATCTCAGCCCACTCGTCGACAAGCGAAGAATCGACTTGGCGGATAAGCTCCCCGAGCCAGACGATAATGTCCTCGAGTTCCTCTGTGAGGAACTCCGCAGGAATGGACTGCTTGAGCGTGCGCCAGGCATCGGTCAGGTAGCGCAAAATGACGCCTTCCGAGCGGGCCAGACCGTAGGTGGCGACGAGATCGGAAAAAGTCATGGCGCTCTCCAGCATGTCGCGCACTACAGACTTAGGCCGCAGCTCGAACTCCTTCGCCCATGGGTTGGTCTGGCAGAAGGTCTCATAGGACTGCTCGAGGAGCTCTTCCAGAGGCTTTGGCCACGTGATGTCTTCCACGATGGCCATGCGCTCGGTATAGTCCACGCCCTCGGCCTTGAGCGCCGCGATTTCCTCACCGCGCCGCTGCTTCTGTTGGGCAATGAGTACCTGGCGAGGATCATCCAGCACCGATTCAAAGACAGAGATGACGTCGAGTGCATAAGTATCCGATTCTGGATCTAATAAGGTGAGCGCTGCCAGCGCGAAGGGTCCTAAAGGCTGGTTGAGGGCGAAATCGCGCGGCATCTCTCGCACGACGTGGTAGGGACGGCCGTAGATATCGAGCCCCTTCGTAGACTTTTGCACTACGCCCGAATTGAGAAGTCCCCGGAACAGACTCAATGCCGTCAGGATGTCTTCGTTCTGGCGGGCACGCGTGTTGTGGCTGGTGCGCAGCAGGTGCTTGAGATGCTCGTAGCCGTTGCCGTGCCGGGCGAGCACGTTGAGCAACATGGAATTGGACACTCGGAATTGGGACGTTAGTTGCTCCGGTTCGGCGTCGATAAGCCGTGCGTAAGTCTGTTCCGACCACGACACTTCACCGTCGCGCGCAGACTTCTTTTTCAGCTTCTTGAGCCTTGCTGGGTCATCGCCCACACGGCGCCGCGCCTTGGCGTTCTCAATCTCATACTCCGGCGCCTGCACGACGACGGTGCCTTCCGTGTCATAACCGGCGCGGCCAGCGCGGCCGGCAATCTGGTGAAACTCGCGAGACTTCAGAATGCGCTGGCGGGTTCCATCATATTTGGCAAGGCCGGTCATCAGGACTGTGCGAATGGGGACGTTGATGCCCACGCCCAAAGTATCGGTGCCGCAAATAATCTTGAGAAGGCCCTTCTGGGCCAGGCGCTCAACCAAGCGCCGATATTTCGGCAACATACCAGCGTGGTGCACACCGATTCCCTTACGCAGAAGCTTAGAGAGGTCTTTGCCAAACGTCGTGGTGAAGCGGAAGCCCGCGAGCTCAGCTGCAATGGCCTCCTTCTCCTCCGGGGTGATGATCTTCGACAGGGAAGTCAACGCCTGCGCGCGCTCTGAGGCCTCGCGTTGGGAGAAGTGGACGACATAGACAGGGGCCTTGCCATCGGCGAGCAATTCTTCGATGGTTTCGTGGACCGCGGAAAAGACATAAGAGAAGTCGAGGGGCACTGGGCGAGTTGTTCCCGCTACCAGAGTCGTCGTACGGCCGGTACGCTCCGTCAAATCCTTCTCCAGCCAGGCGGTATCGCCCAAGGTGGCGGACATGAGCAAGAATTGGGCCTTCGGTAGCTCCAACAGCGGAACCTGCCAGGCCCAGCCGCGATCAGGCTCGGAGTAGTAATGGAACTCATCCATGATTACCTGATCAATGGCGGCTTCCGCGCCATCACGCAGCGCAATATTGGCCACAATCTCAGCCGTCGCGGCGATGATGGGAGCGGAGCCGTTGACCGTGGCATCACCGGTCATCATGCCGACGTTCTCGGGGCCGAAAATCTCGCAGAGCGCGAAGAATTTTTCGCTCACCAAGGCCTTGATGGGTGCGGTGTAGAAGCTGCGCTGGCCGCGCGCCAAAGCAATGAAGTGGGCGGCGTTGGCCACCATGGATTTGCCGGAACCAGTGGGAGTTGCCAGGATGACGTTATCCCCGGCAAGAATGCCGAGGGAGGCTTCTTCCTGCGCTGGGTAAAGCGAAATACCACGGCCAGAAGTCCAGGACAAAAATGTGTCCCAGATGGCCTCATCAACCATCGACTCGGGGACTTCGGCGAGATCGGGCAACATCTGAGAAAGGTTCACCCGTCCCACCTTAGGCGAAAAGCACCGCGGACTAGGCCTCCACCCCGGAGTCCCAGATGGCTGTCCTCGGTGCCTGTGTTCGTGCGGTAGATCTAACTGCGATTAGACGTCATCGTCCATATCCGAGCCGGGTCCTTGCTCCCGCCCATAGTTGTCTTCGCGGTCATCGATATCTTCGGAGAGGATATCCGGATTGTCGTCGAGGCCCGCCAGGAAAGCTTCAAAGTCTGCTCCGATCTCCTCACCAGTAGGCATGTGCTCTTCGCCAGGCATGATGGCCTGCGGGTGGCGGGAGCGGTAGCGCTCCATGTAGGCGTCGTACTGCTCCTCCAGCTGGTGGACCACGCCTGCAATTTCCTCAGAGTTGGTAACCTGCTCCTCCAACTGCTGGTTAACGCGAGTCACGTCTGCCTCCAAGCTGCCCAGTGGGATGTTGAGGCCAGCTGCGGTTGCCACCGAATCCAAAAGACGCAGCGTGGCCGACGGGTACGGGGAGGCGGCCAAGTAGTGCGGAACATGGGCGGTGTACCCGGCAACGCGGCGGCCCTTCTTGTCCAAGGCTCGCTCGATATACAGGGCGGCGGCGCCGGGGACCATCATGGTGGATTCCATGCGCACCATTGAGTTAAGGAGCTCCGGCGAATTGCCATGCGCTGTTACCACAGTGGGGCGGGTGTGCGGCACCGGCATGGGGGCCGAGTAGAGCATGATGGTGTTCTTGATATCGAATTTCTCCACCAAGTTCACTACCGCATCAGTAAAGGCCTCCCACCGCAAGTCCGGTTCAGGGCCCGAGAGAAGCAAGAATGGAGTGCCAGAGTTATCCCGCAGCACCTTGATACCCAAGTCAGTGTTCTCAATCTCCACCGTGCGGTCATGATCGATGGTGACGGCGGGGCGGCGCGAGCGGTAATCAATGAGCTCGTCATTGTTAAACGAGGCCAGCTGGCGGTTTTCCAAAGCGGCCTTGAGGTGATCGGCACTGGCTTCGACGGCTTGTCCGGCGTCGGCATAACCATTCATAGCAACGATCATCGTGGGGCCGTTGTCTGGAGTCGAATCATCCTTGATCACTGGAGCGGGATACTCCAGCTCATACATGCGGCGCTGTTCTTCCTGCATGGTAGTGACTCCTCCTTCTCATCGTGCGCTTCTTAACGAGCGTACGGACTTCATCAGCGTTCTGTGTCATGCAACGCTTAAGGCTTGCTGCCTATTCCCAGCTGAAATGGTGCTCCAAGGAGAACACAAACCCGGGAGGCTGCGTATGTGGGACTGCCTGCGGGAACTGGTGTTGATCGTACAAGCATGCCATATAGTCATTACTTCCTCCAGGCTTGCCTTTGCCAAGGTGTGGATAACCCAGTGGATTTCCATGGATTGAGTGGCAGTCCGGACTTGTTATCCACAGATATGCCGTGCGCGCCGGGGTATCCCTAGCGGTGGCTACCGTTGGTGGTTCAGGCTACAGGGTATGAACACTTTTTCAACGCACACAGACCGTACACCACCAATAACAACTCCAGGTCATCTTCTCGCTAACATCCCCGGCCTCTTAGGCTTCTATCCCACCGAATCAGTGGTGTTCATGGCCATCGACACCACTCCACGCGGCCCAGCCATGGGGCCGCTCGCTCGCGTCGACATCACGGATGCCCAAGGAACGATCACAGACATCGCACCGCTACTAGCGGAGCATGCCCGCGAAGGTGTCTTTGCCTTCCTCATCTCGAAGCAGCCTCTCACCGAACTGCGGGAAGTGTCCCACTGGCTTTATAGCCTGGACCGTGCTGAGGATGGGGTGGAGATCGACGCCGCGTGGTATGCCCAGGAAATCACCCAGAATACGCCTTATATATTGCTGCATGGAACCGTCAACGCGGACGGTAGCGGGCCGATGAAGAAGTGGGTTGAGGGGACTATACCGGCGCTAACCGACGCCCCCTCGATGCGCTCTTGCGTCGACCACAATGTGGTACCTGAGCTAAACCGGGAGGATTTCTTTTCCGTCTTTGCGCCGGGGAATAGCTACCTCGACGCTGAAGAAGCTAAAGTCTTAGCGCAGCAAGCCCGCGATTCGGCAACGCGATATCGCGAGCAGGTGGCCGTTGCGCACGGAAAGAAGCGCAAAGACCTGCTGGATCACTTTCTTGAGGATGCCCAGTGGGCGCTTGACCAAGTGGCATCGGTGGAAGAAGCAGAACAGGACAGCAAGCTACTGGAAACCTGCGCAGTGTGGCTCGCGACGACGTGGACGCGCGACCTCGTAGTAGATATCTGCGCGCAGGCAGGCGAAGCCGGGGCGGACCTTCTCCTCGCAGCGGCCCGCACATTCAGCGGGGAGCTGCGGGCGAATGCGCTGACCCTTTTCGCATTAGCGCAGTTGGAGCAGGAGTGGGATATCCTTGCCGGACCAGCATTGCAGCTCGTCACGGAGGAGTTTCCCAGCCACCGCCTCGGGGCGCTGCTGTGCCAAGCGTACCGCCATGGCCTGCATGAAAAGGTACGTGATTCGATTCATACAGGGGCGCTCAAGGCTTATGACACCGCCCTAGGGAAGGAGCCTAAAGAAAAGACGCTTAGCGCCGAGCGGAGTGAGCCCGCTCGCCGAGCTGCCGGGTGAAATTCCAAGCATCCGTGACGATGGTCTTCAAGTCGGTGCGGCCTGGGTTCCATCCGAGCTCGGATTTAATCTTGTCTGAGGACGCCACGAGCGTCGCGGGGTCACCAGCGCGGCGCGGCGCAAGCTCTGCTGGGATGGGGTGTCCAGTGACTTCGCGGCAGGCCTCAATAACCTGCTTGACCGAGTAGCCGTCCCCGGAGCCCAGGTTGTAGATGCGGTGGGTGCCAGCGGCATTGCTCTCCAGCGCTAAGACATGGGCTTCGGCCAAGTCACGAATGTGGATGTAATCGCGCACTGCGGTGCCATCGGTGGTGTCGTAGTCATCGCCGAAGATGAAAATCTTTTCGCGATGTCCCAGCGCTACCTGCAGGACAAGGGGAATGAGGTGGGTTTCCACCTCGCGGTTCTCTCCGATATCGCCGTAGGCGCCGGCGACGTTGAAGTAGCGCAGGGAAGTCGCCCCCAAGCCATAGGCCTGGGCATAAGAAGTAATCATGTAGTCGATGGCAAGCTTCGATGCGCCATAAGGGTTCGTCGGCTGGGTGGGCATCGTCTCCGTGATCGGCACTTGCGCCGGCTCACCGTAGGTGGCAGCGGTTGAGGAAAAGACGAGGTTGGTGACCTCGAATTCACGCATAGCGTTGAGCAGCTTTAGAGTTGTGACCACGTTGTGCTGCCAATAGTCAGCCGGGGCCTCCACAGATTCGCCCACGAGGGAGCGGGCCGCGAAGTGCAAGACTCCTTCGAAACCGCCCTCAGATAACACCTCACGAGCGACATCGGCCACGTCGCCTTCGACAAGGCGCGCCTTCTCCGGGATGGCCTCGCGGTTGCCGGTAGAGAAATTGTCGATGATGGTGACATCGTGGCCTTTTTCAACGAGGACGGCCGCGCATACGCTGCCGACATAGCCGGCGCCGCCGGTAACTAACAGCTTCATCGGTTTAGTCCTCCTTGACGCGGATAGCGTGAGCAAGGTCGTCGACAAGCTCGACAGTGTGCCCTGATTTCGTTGTCAGCCTAATCGTCCCGCTCTCATTGACTACGGTGACGTGCGAGCCAACCTGGATTCCGCAGGCATACAGGTCGTGGAAGGTGGAATTATCAGCTTGCAAGACCTCATTGATTTGCACGATAGTGGCCTCGGTTTCTTGCCCCGTGGGAAGGTCGATGGCGCGCGTGCCCAAGTCGAGCTCTACCGGAGACATGCCCAGCTGAGCCAAACCGGGGATTGGGTTGCCGAATGGTGAGCGGGAGGAATCCTCCAGCACCGCGACGACTCGCTTTTCCACTTCTTCGCTCATGACGTGTTCCCACCGGCAGGCCTCGTCGTGGACCTTGTGGATATCAAGGCCAAGGACATCCGTGAGCAACCGCTCAGCCAAGCGGTGTTTGCGCATGACGTTGGTAGCTAATTCGCGGCCCTGCTGAGTGAGATCAAGGCTGCGGTCGGTGCGCACGTGAAGAAGTCCATCGCGCTCCATCCGGGCCACGGTCTGGGAGACGGTCGGTCCGGACTGCTCTAAACGCTCTGCAATTCGAGCACGCAGTGGGGTAATACCTTCCTCTTCGAGCTCGTAGATGGTTCGCAGATACATTTCCGTGGTGTCAACTAGGTCCCTCACGTGGGCTTACCTTTCTGCGTTGTCGGCGGTCCGTAGCCACATAGGTTTAGGCGCGGTAATAAAAGTGTATTAAGAGAATATCTTAAACAATAGCGCATTTTTCGAAAGCTGAGAGCGCGCAGCACTGTGCGTTCGACAGGGAGGAGAGGGGCGGGAATTAAAAACCGTGAGGACCACCGCGAGGAAAGAAAAAGCCACCGAGCAACGTCCTCTGCGGCCCAGCAGCACAAGTCAACTGGGCAGCAAAGGCATTCCTCAATGGCTAAGGCTGGGAAGTCAGCTAAGGCTTAGAGCGCGTACTCGCGGAGGCGGTCCGCACGGTTGCCCTCGCGCAACTTGGCCATCACCTCACGCTCGATTTGGCGAACGCGTTCACGAGAGAGGCCGAACTTGCGGCCAATCTGGTCGAGGGTGCGCGGGACACCATCGTCCAAGCCATAGCGCAGGCGGATGACATCCTGTTCGCGTTCCTCGAGGGAACCAATCACGGAGCGGATATCGGAGTGGCGCATGGAGGCCACCACAGCGGTCTCGGCATCCGTTGCCTCGGCATCCTCAATGAAGTCACCCAACGGGGCTTCCTCATCGGTACCGACCGGCATGTCCAAGGAAACAGGATCGCGGGACTGGCGCAGCAGCATCTCGATCTTGGACTCTTCGATTCCGGATTCCTCCGCGAGCTCCTCATTCGTGGCCTCGCGGCCCAAGGACTGGTACATCTCGCGCTTAATCCGGGAAAGCTTATTTACCTGCTCAACCAGGTGCACAGGGAGGCGGATAGTGCGGGACTGGTCAGCCATGCCGCGGGTAATGGCCTGGCGGATCCACCACGTTGCATACGTGGAGAACTTGAAGCCCTTGGCATAATCAAACTTCTCCATCGCACGAATCAGGCCCAAGTTACCTTCCTGGATGAGGTCCAGCAGCGGCATGCCGCGGCCGGTATAACGCTTAGCCAGGGAGACTACGAGACGCAGATTGGCCTCCAAGAGGTGGGAGCGAGCCTTCTTGCCTTCGCGGGCCAAAATCTTCAGGTCGCGCTTCTCAGCGCGGGTCAACTTTTCGGCATTAGCGAGCTTGTATTCGGCGTACAGGCCTACCTCGATGGCCTGTGCGAGCTCAACCTCGTCCTCAGCACTCAGCAGCGCCGTTTTGCCGATTCCGTTGAGATAAACGCGGACCAAGTCCGCAGAGGGATTGTCATTTGTTTGGTTACGGCGTGAGCCGCGGTCAACTTCCTGTCCGTCCTCGTCCTGGACGCTAGCAGCGGATGATGTGGCCATCTCATGCCTCCTAAGTTGCGGCTTGGTTCATCTCCTACAACGAGCTTTCGGCGCAGTTAGTTCCCGTGGCCCGAAAAATGTTCTAACACCCCGCGGGAAGAGTGAGGTTTTAGGCCATTTTGGGGGAGGCGCGCCGCACCTAGACCTCCACGAGCACGGTGAACGGCCCTTCGTTGACCGAGGAGACGCGCATCATCGCTCCGAACTGGCCTTCCTCCACGGTGATTCCGCGTTCGCGCAGGCGCGCAACTACACCCTGGATCACCGGCTCCGCGGCCTCGCCTGGGGCTGCATCTGACCACGAAGGTCGGCGGCCTTTCGCGGTTCGTCCGTAGAGGGTGAACTGGCTTACCACCAGAACTGGCGCACCACTATCGACCACGCTGGTCTCACCCTCGAGGATGCGCAGCTCAGCGATCTTGCGCGCCATCGTGTCCATCTTCTCCTCTAAAGTCGGGCCGTCGCTAGCGGTGGCGTCACCACCTGCCTCGACGTCCTCCCGCGACACACCAATGAGTGCTAGGACTCCGCCGGTGTCGGGGCAGGTAATGGACCCAACGACGTCGTTGTCAACGGTGACAGAGGCTTCAGAAACACGGGTTAAAACAGCACGCATGGCAGGGAAGTACACAACCTTTCTGTAGAGGAGTTCTTTCTCGGATGAGAAGTACGCGGGGATTGAAGGAGGAAAGAGGCTCTTAGTGGGGCGCGAGGCTACTCAGTGTTGCTAAAAGCTAGCAGCTCAGTCGGGATGAGAAGCCCGTGGCGGATAAGATCCACGATGGCCGGAAGTGCTGCGCTGACCAACTCGGCTTCTTCAAAACCCTGCGCGGCGGCGTAGAGCTCGATGGTTTCACCGATGCTCAAACCATTCGGGTTAAACCCGGCGACAATGGCCGCGAGATGCTCATCGACATCGTGCTGCCAGCGGGGGCCATCGGTACGGCTGAGCCGCAGTGCCGCGCGCTCAAAGCCCATGCCCAGGTCCCCATCGGGCAGCGCAACGTCCTCACGGGCCACCCCGGGGCGCAGCTGTACATGCTTAGTTTCTAATTCACCCGGCACCAGGTTGCGCAGCCATTCGACGCGCGCGAAGTATTCTTCCACTTCCGGGCCGAGCGGATCGATAACTGGCTGCGCCATGGTCTCCGCCAAGATATCCGAGGGCTCGTCCTCACCGATGCGCTGGATGGCCACGAAACCAAACCCGATTCCGGTGACCTCGTTTTCACGGAAGTGCTCCAGCCACCGGCGAGACCGCTCTTGGCCTTCAGGGCTGCGAACATCCACGGATTCATCGCTCAACCAGGTTGAGACATATAACGCTGGGTCCGCCACATCGCGCTGAATGATCCATGCAGCGACGCCGGTATCCGGTAGCCACGAGGCGACGCGCTGCTGCCACGATTCTTCGCCTTGATGCACCCAGGCTGCGAGTACGTGCGCTGTGCCCCCAGGGTTGAGATGCTCGACTGCCTGGGAGACCACCAGCTCGCTTGCTCCATCCAGGTTGAGGCCGGAGTCTCGATAGACATGCCCCACTTCGGGTAAGCCAACCACGAATGGAGGATTAGCCACGATGCGGTCGAAGCGCTCATTCTCAACGGGTTCGTACCAGGAGCCGTGGCGTAGCTCAACGCGGTCTTCCGCCTCCGCCGCGAGGACGGTGGCGCGGGCGAGTTCAAGGGCTCGCTCATGGACGTCGGTAGCCACAATGCGTTGCGCAGAATCCAGCTGCCCAAGGACCTGGACGCCTGAACCCGTGCCTAAATCTAGTACTGATTCCACTGGTGTCGTTGGCGTTGAATGCAACAAGGACAGGCTGGCCGAGCCCACTCCCAACACATGCTCGGGGCCGGGGACGTGATGCACCAGAGATGCATCAACATCGGAGAACACGACACGATTCTTGCCCACGATGATGTGCGGTCGAATGTCATAAGCCACGTAGGCGGTGCCGTGTTCGTCGCTGAGCACGACACCGCAATCAATGAGTTGGGCGGCTAGGCGTGCTCCGAGGACGTCGGAAAGCAGCGTGGCTGGTACGTGTTCATGCAGCAAGAAGATACGGATGAGATGGTCCAGGCGGGAATCGCCGCTTGCTCCTAGCGCAACTGCGGCGGGCTCGCCGCGATGCAGGGCTTCGGTGTACTCGGGTCCCAAATGGCCTGCGATGCCATCCGCACTAAACCCTGCCTCCGCAAACACTCGGGAAAGTTCTGCCGCAACGTCCGCGATGGGGTGTTCCGGGTTCATCGCTGGGCCAAAAGGAGAAGGCTGCTGGGTGCTCACAAGAGAATCCTTAAATGCATCGGGGAGGGAATACAGTGATGTTCTAATCTTCGTGGTCAATAGTGTCAGCTGCAGTACTGTTTGTGTCTGCTCCTGACGAGGGTTTGTGCCGCCCAGGCGTGCTGGGCAGTTCACCATGGGAACCGCTGGTGAGTTCTTCACGTTGTGCTTGCGCCATTTGCCGGGCAAGGGCTGGTTTATAAACAGCTTTTTCGCGCTTGTCTTTCTTTTGACCCCGGCCATTGCCAATGACCACAGCGATCCAGGGGAGGGGGAAGGTGACGGCCACGACAAGGGCGGCGGGGATCCACCACTGCCAGACATAAACCATGGCCCCGGCTATCAGGAGGGATGGAACGCGCAGAAACTGCAGTATGGAGTAGATGATCTCGCGGCGATGCCGGTCCTGACCGGGGGCGAGTTTTGCCGTGGTGATGAGGTGCGTTTCGCGCCCGAATCGGCGTCCGCGCCGCTGCCCCGATCGTGGGGTATGGCGGGCGTTATCGCGCGAGTTCGAAGGGGTCATGCCTATCAGCGTAGCTGGAGGACTCGCCAACTTCGATACTGATGCGGCATGATAGTGGGCGTGAGTACGACGACTAAGACTATTGAGCGCCCTGATGTCCGCGAGGATACGTCGACCAACGACGACACCCCGAAGTTCTTCCACTACGTGAAGAAGAACCAGATCCTCGACTCCGCGGTCAACGGCAAGTACGTCGTTGCCCTGTGCGGAGAGACCTTCCCGGTAACCAAGCAAGCCAAACCTGGTTCGCCCGTGTGCCCTGACTGCGAGCGCGTCTATAAGAGCTTGCGCCGCCGTTAAGCTGTGCATCGACGTTCATCCTGCGTCGATGCCAAGCATTAGGGATAGAGAACTTCACAGAAGCGGGATGTTGGGATAACTAGAGGGGGATAGTCGCTGACCGTGTCTACACAGACTCCAGCACAGAGATTTGCCAATAACGGTTCGCTGCGCGTGTGGCAACGCGCTGCTTTGGATAAGTTCCTAGCCACCAAGCCGAAGGATTTCATGGCGGTGGCAACGCCAGGTGCAGGTAAGACCACCTTCGCCCTGCGGGTGGCCACAGAGCTTATGGCGGACCGCACCGTTGAGCGCGTCATCGTGGTGGTGCCCACCGAGCACCTCAAAGTGCAGTGGTCGGAATCCGCCTCCCGCGTTGGCTTAGCGCTCGACCCCAAGTTCACAAACTCCTCGGGAGTCAACCCCGCGATGGACGGTGTCGTGGTGACTTATGCGCAGGTGGGCATGCACCCGTACAAACACCGAGCGGTGGCCTCAGCTCGGCGCACCCTGGTGATCCTCGATGAGATCCACCACGCCGGTGATGCCAAGAGCTGGGGCGATGGCGTGCGGGAAGCCTATGATGATGCGGAGCACCGCCTCGCGCTGACCGGTACCCCCTTTCGCTCCGATGACTCGCAAATTCCCTTCGTGCGCTACGAGGAGGATGGGGAAGGTCACCTCGTATCCCGTTCTGATCACACGTATGGCTATGGCGATGCGCTTGCCGACGGTGTCGTGCGCCCCGTCGTCTTCCTCAGCTACTCCGGCGAATCCCGCTGGCGTGATAGCGCCGGTGAGGAACATGCGGCCCGGCTCGGCGATATTCTCAATCCGGAGCAGACCGCCCGCGCATGGCGCACGGCCCTCGACCCGAAAGGCGAGTGGATCCCCACCGTCCTGCAGGCGGCGCACACACGGCTGATGCAGATGCGCCGCAACATGCCGGATGCCGGCGGTCTCGTGCTCGCTACCGACACGACAACCGCGCGCGCCTACGCCAAGATCCTCAAGCAGATTTCCAATACCCCCGTCTCCGTCATCCTCTCCGATGACCCAGGCTCCTCGGCGCGTATTGCAGAGTTCTCTGAATCCACCGACGAGTGGATGGTGGCCGTGCGCATGGTGTCGGAGGGCGTCGACGTTCCCCGCCTCGCCGTGGGTGTGTATGCCACCTCTGCGTCGACACCGCTCTTCTTCGCGCAGGCCATCGGGCGCTTCGTGCGCTCCCGCATGCCAGGGGAGACAGCCTCCGTCTTTCTTCCTTCCGTGCCGGTGCTCTTGGGGCTTGCCGAGAACATGGAGAAGCAGCGCGACCACGTCCTGGGAGGGGAGAAAAACCCCGACAAGGATGGCTGGGACGATGAGCTGCTCGAGGACGCCAATAAGAAGAAGTCCGAACCGGACATGCTCGAGCCTTCCTATGAATCCTTAGGCGCGGAAGCAGAATTTTCAGGACTGCTTTACAACGGCTCGCAGTTCACCACGGGCAATATCACCGATGAAGAAGAGGATTTCCTCGGCATCCCCGGGCTTCTCGACGCCGACCAGGTCAAGGACCTTTTGCGCAAGAAGCAGTCCGATGAGCTGGACCGCCGCGAGGCAGAAGAGAAGGCGCGCCGGGCTGCAGAGGCGGCAGAGGAGCAACGCCGCAAGCTCTACGGCACTCCGCATGCGCCCAAGCGCGGGGCGGAGGCATCGGCAAGCAGCACCGGTTCCCAGTCAGGTGTGGTGGATGAGATTTCCGCGTTGCGCAAGGAGCTCAACACAGTAGTGTCTATCACCGCTCAACGCACCGGCCGCCCACACGGCGCTATTCACACTGAAGCCCGCAAGGCTTGCGGCGGCCCTCCCACCGCGTTGTGCGACGCCGAGCAGCTCCAAGAGCGCATCGATTATCTGCGCAAGTGGTAGTTGGCGCCGCTGAGTAGGCGTGGATTCGGGGAAGAAGAGAGCTGCGGGCTGAGGGCTAGGTGCGCGATCAACTAGTTGGTTGATGTCAAAGTCAGCCGACCACTCGATGACTGTGCTGGCTGCGCCAAGCAGGATGGATACCAGAAGGCTTTGGCCGTGATAGATAACACCCTCGGTGCAGCAGCCACAACACCGTGGCTAGGAAGGAACAAGTAATGAAGTCCCTGTATAGAGCAGCTATTTTCTACCTCGTTATGGGGTTGGCAGCAGGACTATTCTACCGTGAGTTCACACGCGCAAATGATTTCCCGGAGGGCCAGTTCACCCAGTTGGGCGTGGCCCATACCCACCTCTTGGCGCTGGGATTCATGATGTTTTTGATCTTCCTCGTCGTGGACAAGGTATTCGGCGTCTCGCGGAATAAGAAGCTGTTTAACTCCTTCTTCTGGTTCTACAACATTGGTGTCGTGCTTACCGTTGGAATGCTCATCTGGCACGGCAGCCTGACCGTGTTGGGCGAGGAATCCACCGCCATGATCGCCGGGATTGCCGGTATTGGCCACATCCTCATCACGATTGGCCTCGTTCTCTTCGTTGTCGCACTTGGCCGCGCATTGAAGGAGCCGGCTAACTCTTCCACCCCGGCACCCGTGAGCGCCTAGTCATGTTGTCGCCCACAGCGGGTTCCATCACGGCGGTGCCGACCCGCCGTGACTGGATTAGTCTTGCGGTTTTGTCGGTAGGACTGGGCGTCATTGTCCTTGATGGCACCATCGTCGGGGTAGCGCTGCCGGCTATTATTACTGACCTCAAACTGGACATAACTCAGGCGCAGTGGGTCAACAGCCTCTACGCGGTAGTGCTTGCCGCACTGTTGTTGTCCACCGGAAAGATCGCGGATAGTTGGGGTCGCAAGCGAGCGTTTCTCGCCGGTCTTAGCATTTTCGTAGCAGGCAGCGTGTGGGCGGGTTTCGCGGACTCCGCAGGCACGCTCATTTCCGCGCGTGCAGTACAAGCAGTGGGTGCAGCGTTTATCATGCCCTCAACCTTGTCCACGGTGAACGCCGTTTTCCGAGGCAAGTATCGCGCGGCTGCATTCGGTGTGTGGGGCGCAGTTATCTCTGGCGCCGCCGCCGTCGGACCTTTGGCCGGTGGCGCGCTTACCCAGTGGGTATCGTGGCATTGGATCTTCCTGGTCAATGTTCCCATTGGCATCATCGTGGCTGTTGGAGCTGTGCTCACCGTGCGGGAAACCCGTAGCCCCGAAAAACGGCCCGGGGTCGACGTCGATGGCGCACAGTTGAGCGCGATTGCCTTCGGAGCCCTTGTTTTCGCGGTGATTGAGGGGCCAAGTCTTGGCTGGTGGACACCACAGTCCGAGCTGACGGTGTTCGGCTGGACATGGCCCACCACCGCGCCGGTATCTGCGGTGCCAGTTGCACTGCTCATCGCCGCGATCAGTTTCAGTTTGTTCATCCGCTGGGAGGAGCACCGTGAGCGAGTACAACGCTCCGCGCTGCTGGACCTGGGCCTCTTTTCCTACTCCACGTTTTCCTGGGGAAACATCACCGCGGGCGCGGTAGCTATCGGTGAGTTTGCGATTATTTTTATCCTCCCGCTGTACCTCATTAATGCGCTGGGCTTGAGTGTGATGTCCGCTGGCCTCGTGCTCGCGGCGATGGCAATCGGCGCCTTTATTTCGGGAGCCGCCGCACGGCATGTTGCTGGCCGCTTTGGTGCTCCTGGAACAGTGCTCATAGGTCTGGGCCTAGAAGTTGTCGGCGCGCTTATCCTCGCGATGCTCCTGAGTCCGGACACTAGCGGTTGGGTCATCGCGCTTCCGCTTGTGTTGTATGGCGTGGGCTTGGGGTTCGCATCTGCGCAGTTGACGGGCACGGTCTTGAGCGAGATACCGGTAGCGAATTCGGGGCAGGCATCTGCTACCCAGAGCACGGTCCGCCAGATCGGCTCCTCCCTCGGCACCGCGGTTTCTGGTTCCGTCTTTTCCGTCGCCCTAGCACTGGCGTTGCCGAAGGCGCTCGAAGACATCGACGTCGTCGGCCCAGCCGCAGATGCCATGGCGGAAGCTACCCGCCAGTCCGCGGGCTCGAGCATCGCAGGACTTCGCGCACAGGGCGCGGCTGGACCCTTTGGGGAACAGACAACAGCGTTGGTGCAGGCGTTGAGCGAAGGCATGAGTGATGCAGCTCGATGGTCGCTTCTGGCCGCAGTGATGTTCTTGGTACTCGGTGTCTTTGGTGCGTTGCAGGTTCAAAAGGCCGCGAAGAGCTAAGAAGGTGAGGCGGGGGCTACAGGAGCGTTACGCTGGTCTCGGCAGACCGTCCGGTAGCGAGGGTAGGCTCGGCAGCATTCCCAGAAGAGTGCTCGAGGGCAATGAAAACCTAAGGAGAAGGATGATGAAGAAGCTCATCAACTCGCCGGACAGCGTAGTAGAGGAATCCGTGGAGGGCTTTGCTTTAGCACACGGTGACATAGTCACTCGATCCACCGATCCTCTCTTTGTGTCCCGCTCGCAGAAGAAAGAAGACGGCAAGGTAGCCATAGTCTCCGGGGGCGGTTCTGGACATGAGCCGCTGCATGCCGGCTTCGTTGGCTACGGCATGTTGGATGCAGCAGTGCCCGGTGCCATGTTTACATCGCCAACGCCGGACGCAATCCAAGCGGCCACGGAGGCAGCTAATGCCGGGGCGGGGGTGCTCTACATCGTCAAGAACTACACCGGCGATGTTCTCAACTTCGACACCGCGGCGGAGCTGGCGGAATTCGATGATATTGAGGTCAGCCAGGTCATCGTGGACGATGATGTTGCGGTGGAGGATTCCACTTTTACAGCTGGTCGCCGCGGTGTTGCCGGCACACTGTTGGTAGAAAAGCTGGCGGGTGCTGCAGCCGAGCGCGGTGATGATCTCGCGGCGGTGGCCGCTGTGGCGAAGAAGGTGGTAGAAAACACCGCGACCATGGGCGCAGCGCTGAGTGCCTGCACGGTGCCACACGTGGGCAAGCCCTCCTTTGACCTCGGGGAAGACGAAGTCGAGCTCGGCGTGGGTATTCATGGGGAGCCGGGCCGCAAGGAAATTCCGTTGGTCTCTGCCGACGACGTAACTGACCATCTGCTTGATCCGGTGTTGGCAGACCTTAAGCTGGGTGATGGGGAGCGTACCATTGTCCTTGTCAACGGCATGGGTGCTACTCCGGCGTCCGAGCTGTACGTGGTCTACCGTCGTGTGGCTCAGCGTCTGAAGGACGCGGGTGTTAGCATCGAGCGTTCCCTCGTGGGTAACTTCGTTACTAGTCTAGATATGGCCGGTTGCTCCGTTACAGTCATGCGCGCGGACGAGGAAGACCTTGAGCTTTTTGATGCCCCGTGCCACACCGCTGCACTACGACAAGGAATGTAGATATGACCGACAATGCAACTTTGACAACAGCGTGGGCCCAGGCATGGATGAAAAACTGCGCCGCAGCGGCACACGAACACCGCGAGGAACTCATCGAGCTTGACCGCGCCATCGGGGATAGTGACCATGGCGCAAACGTCGACCGCGGTTTCCGAGCTGTCGCGGAGAAAGTGGATTCGGATATCTCACCGGAGACGTCTCACGTTGCTGATGTGTTGAAGCTGACGGCAAAGACGCTTATGTCCACCGTTGGTGGCGCCTCTGGTCCATTGCTGGGAACCGCTTTCTTACGCGCGGCTAAGGCCGCAGGCTCTGGAGAGATCGATGCGCCTACGACGGCCGCTCTCATTGAGGCCGCGCTTGAGGGAATAGCCACCCGTGGTAAGGCCTCTGAAGGGGAGAAGACGATGGTCGATGCCTGGGCGCCGGCCGCACGGGCCGCTCGCGCTGCGGCGGATGCCGCACAGAGCCCCGATCAAGTGCTGCGCGCGGCTGCCGACGCCGCAGCAACAGGCGCGGAAGCGACTATCCCGATGGTGGCCACGAAAGGCCGCGCTTCCTACCTAGGGGAGCGTTCTGCTGGACACAAGGATCCGGGCGCTACATCCTCGGCACTTTTCATCGCTGCGGCTGCGGGCGCCGCCGAAACCCTCAAGGAGGAAGCATAGGATATGGCACAACCCCGCGTTGGACTCGTTCTCGTATCACACTCGGCAAAGCTCGCTGAAGGTCTGACTGAGCTTGCTGCTCAGATGGCTCCTGACGTGACCATCCTTCCTGCCGGTGGTCTGGAGGAGGGCGGCATCGGAACGTCCTTTGACCTCGTCGAAGGGGCTATCAGCCATGCACGTGGACAAGGCCTTAGCGTGGTTGTCCTCACCGATTTAGGCTCGGCCACGATGACCGTTGAGTCCGTTCTCGAGTTCCTTGACGAAGACACGGTGACGTTTGTCGATGCCCCCTTTGTCGAATCCACAATTGCAGCAGCCACCGCCGCTCAGCAGGGCGATGGACTCGCCGCCGTGATCAAAGCCGCGGAACGCGCCATCGAAGTCTTCGCTCCGAAGCAGCCCTCAGCCACTGCGTCTGCGGCCGAGGATGACCTAGCAACAAACGCTGATGGGTACTCGCTGACAGTGACTGTGGCCGATGAGGCGGGTCTGCATGCACGTCCGGCGTCACGGATTGCAGAGCTGGCGGCGGAAGCGGCAGGGGATGTCACCCTCTCCTGTGACGGAGAGTCGGCAGAGGCAGACTCTGCAATGATGCTGATGTCTCTCGGGGTATCCCAGGGCGCTTCGGTGACCATCAGCGGAGATGTTTCCGATAAAGACGTTATCGATCGGATCGCCACAGCCATTGAGCTGGGGATCGAAGGCTAGAAAGCCCTTGGGTTTGCCGGCTGTATAGGGCAAAGAAAAAGCGGCGAGGAGGTTTATCCCTCCTCGCCGCTTTATTTCTTCAGTTTGCTTAGTCCAGGTAGTCGCGCAGCACCTGGGAACGCGATGGGTGGCGCAGCTTAGACATGGTCTTCGACTCGATCTGGCGAATACGCTCGCGGGTAACGCCGTAGACTTGGCCAATTTCGTCTAAAGTGCGCGGCATGCCATCGGTCAGGCCGAAGCGCAGGCGAACCACGCCGGCCTCGCGCTCAGAAAGGGTAGTGAGCACATCTTGGAGCTGGTCCTGCAGCAAAGTGAAGGACACAGCGTCGACGGCAATAACGGCCTCGGAATCCTCGATGAAATCACCGAGCTGGGAGTCACCCTCATCACCGATGGTCTGGTCCAAGGAAATAGGCTCGCGGGCATACTGCTGGATCTCCAGCACCTTTTCCTCGGTGATGTCCATTTCCTTCGCCAGCTCCAGAGGGGTAGGCTCGCGGCCCAAGTCCTGCAACAGCTCACGCTGGATACGGCCCAGCTTGTTGATGACCTCCACCATGTGCACCGGAATGCGAATGGTACGGGCCTGGTCCGCCATGGCGCGGGTGATGGCCTGGCGAATCCACCACGTGGCATAAGTGGAGAACTTATAACCCTTGGTGTAGTCAAATTTCTCAACGGCACGGATCAGGCCCAAGTTGCCTTCCTGGATGAGGTCCAAGAATGCCATGCCGCGGCCTGTGTAGCGCTTAGCCAAGGACACGACGAGGCGGAGGTTCGCTTCGAGGAGGTGGTTCTTTGCCTTGCGTCCATCACGGGCGATGGCGCGCATATCGCGCTTCTCCATGGGGGAGAGCTTGGCGGCCTTGTCGCCCTCGGCGCGGGCCTTTTCCATCTCATCCATGCGGTATTGAGCGTATAAGCCGGCCTCGATGCGCTTGGCGAGGGATACCTCCTGCTCTGCGTTGAGCAGGGCGACCTTGCCGATTTGCTTCAGGTAGGCACGGACAGAGTCTGCCGAGGCAGTTAGCTCTGCATCCTTGCGAGCCTGGCGCAGGGCTGCGGACTCATCCTCATCCCAGACAGATGAGCCGTCATCTTCTTCTTCAGAGTCCTCGCCCTCGAGGTCGTCATCGTCGTCACCGAACTCGTCGTCCTCGTCCAACTCTGCGTTGTCCGGATCGAAGTCGATATCGGCATCGTCGTTGGTTTCGGCATCCAACTCGTCGTTCTGATCCTCTGCGAGCTCTTCGGCAGATTCAGAGCTTTCAGGCGAGGTTGCCTTCTTGGCTGCCGACTTGCGCACAGTCTTCTTGGCGGTTTTCTTCGTCGCCTTCTGCGCAGACTTGCGAGTTGTCTTCTTAGCAGCCTTCTTGGCCGTCTTTTTAGCCGTTTTCTTCGCAGTCTTTTTCGCGGTTTTCTTAGCCGTCTTCTTGGCTGTCTTTTTTGCCGTCTTCTTGGCGGTCTTCTGTGCAGGTGCAGATGCCTCGGAGGCGCTCTCGCCCTCGCCGAGTACCTGGTCTGAAGAATCAGTGGCTGCCACGTACGCCCTTTCGACTTGCTCTTTGAGTGGAAACTATGGGGACGCGCAAGTTTATCGCGACTAGTCCCCGATGCTAGCCCGCCTCCGTAATGAGCAGGGGAGGCGCGCCGCTGGATATTCGATAATCGACAGCCCAGTATAGATCATTTTTGTCACTAGGCGGTGACTGGGGTCGACTGGGGAAGATAGGGTCTGCTCGGTTTATGGGCGAATGCCTTCCTTCGCTGCCATTGCGGCCCCGACGATGCCCGCGCGATTGCGGAGCTGAGCTGCAACGACTGGGGTTTCGATGCTCAGGTGCTCGCCCCACTTGTCAAACTTTCGAGAGATTCCACCGCCGATGACAAAAGCTGAGGGGTTAAAAAGCGCCTCGTATTCATGGAGTACTCGGTTGACGCGCTTTGCCCAATGCTTAGTCTTGAGCCCCTCACGATCCTTGACTGCGGACGAGGCTTGGTGCTCTGCCTCCTTTTCCCCGACGATGAGGTGGCCGATCTCCGTATTAGGGAAGAGCTGGCCATCTAGTAGGAAGGCAGAGCCGATGCCGGTGCCTAGCGTAAGGAAGATAACGGGGCCGGAGCGCGCGACGTCATCGCCGTAGGCCACCTCGGCGAGGCCGGCTGCGTCGGCGTCGTTAAGCACAGTACAAGGAGCAGCGAGGTACTTGCTCAGCAAGTCCTGTGCATCGACCCCGATCCATGACTTATCAATATTCGCTGCGCTGCGAATAATCTGTTCTTTGACCACCGCGGGCATGGTGATTCCGACAGGACCGTCCCAGTTCTTCTCAGCGACGATCTGCGCGATTACCGTGGCCACGGCGTCGGGGGTGGCAGGCTGTGGCGTGGCGATCTTGAGGCGGTCGCCGACGAACCCTCCTGTCGCGAGGTCTACTACGGCACCTTTGATACCGGAGCCTCCAACATCGATGCCGAAGGCATGGCCATGGTGCTGGGGGCTCGGATTCGTGTCCTGCTGCTGTGATTCTTGCACGGTCATACCGACAGTCTATGTTTAGCCGCCCGATGATGTGGTGATACTTCAGCATTTAAGCCGAAGGCGTGGGGGAGAATGCTTCGATTTTCGCTGTCCGATGCATCGTGCCCCAATGCATATTGGGTGGGGTGTGAGGAGCTTTACCCAGAAAAATTTTCCACGATACGAAAGGTGCAAACGCACAGCTTAGAACCATGAAAGCAGGAGCGGAGGGGGTATTAGGGTGAGCCGCATGGTGCCCCCATGGCGGGGCGAGTGTGACACGCGGGCCTGTGTGGTTTAGGATGCCGTCGATAAATACACGTACCTATCTATCTGACTCACAGAGGCAAGCATTATGGCCACCGATTATGACGCACCGCGTCGCCGCGCTGAAGATGAGCTCGAGGCTGATTCCCTCGAGGGCCTGAAGGCGGCTGAAAATGACAACAACGGCATGGATGACGATGGCGAAATCGTCGAGGCTTTTGAGCCGCCGTCAGTAGACCTGACGGGCGAGGAGCTCAACGTCACTGTCGTGCCGCGCAAGGAAAACGAGTTCACCTGTTCCGTGTGCTACTTGGTGCAGTCCAATAAGCGCCTGGACCACGAAGAAGACGGGCAGCCCGTCTGCATGGACTGCGCTTAGCTCATTGGTCGGCCAATTGGTTGAACCAATGAGCTAACGAGCTTCCTGATTCTGCACGCGGCGTTTAAGCCTTGGCAGCAGCGGCCTGTTCGGGCACGAAGGCCGCAAGTAGCTCGTCGGGGTTCTTTGAGCCAATGAGCCAATAAGGTGTTGGGTCCTCTGGGTCATCGAGGACAAGCATCACATGTTCTGGTACCCAGCCATGTGTCACAAGGAATGCAGCGGGATCGAGCTGTGGGCCCAACGCATTGCGACGCGCGGTGGCCGGCACCGCGGTGCTTCGGGCGACAACATCATGTGGCAGCTGCGCATCCTTCACGGTGAGCCACCGCGTGCCGTCGGTATCCTGTTCCACCTGCACCACCGTGTTGGACCATGCTAAGAGGACCCACGCGGCGATGGCGCTGAGCAGAATAGCGGGGATGATGACCCACATGATTCCGCGGTTGAGGCTGACCGTGGCTGTAGAGATCACCACAACGGCGGCCGCCATCAACCACCAGTGCCACGGCACCCACTGGCGCTCGCGGTAAAGGATGACGGGGGATTCGGCAGCCGCCGAGGGGGAAGCAGACGAAGAACTCGAAGACATGGCCTCAGAGTCTAGTCGTCTGGGGAGGGGAGAACCCAACGCGCCGAGTAGACATAGCCTCCAGGCCCCAGCCCGTGGGTGCGGCACGGTGGGAGCAAGGTAGGCTGGGCCGCGTGAATGAGCAACATCCCCTCGTAGAACCGGTAAGTCCTTTTGGTCAGATTCAGGTAAAGCGCCTTGATAAGGAGCTTCCGCTGCCGCAGCGCGCCCACCGTGGCGATGCCGGCGCGGATCTCTATGCTGCGCACGATGTCACTCTGCGTCCCGGCCAGCGGGCTTTGGTTGGCACGGGTATAGCCCTTGCCCTGCCGATGGGCACGGTCGGCTTGGTTCACCCTCGGTCCGGCTTGGCAGCCAAGCATGGGATTTCCGTGGTCAACACGCCAGGCACCATCGATGCGGAGTACCGCGGTGAGGTTAAAGTCTGCCTTATTAACCACGACCCAGTAGAGACCTTTGAGGTTGAGCGGGGAATGCGTATTGCCCAACTCCTTGTGCAACGCGTGGAGTTGGTCGGTTTCCGTGAGGTTGAGGAACTCGATGAGACCGCTCGCGGTGAAGGCGGTTACGGCTCCACTGGCGTCAACTGACTCGAATAGACCAGTAACACACACGAATTAAGGAAGGCATAAACTATGGCGATGTGGCCCTTTGGCAAAAAGAAGAAGGACGAGAATAAGACCGAGGACGCGGGGAAGAACCCGGATCTCCGTCAGGACGAGGCTGCTCCGGAGGCAGCAGAGACCGTAGCCGATACCGCTGCCACGGCTCCTGCCGAATCCAGCGCTGGCCTAGTCCGCGAAGCCAACGATGATTCTCATGGTGTTACCGGGATTAAGGCCGTGGCACATGATGCCATCAACGGGGAAATGGGGCCCTACGACGGCGATAACGTTGATATTGCCGAGTTCAACTTTGAGGACTTCTCGGTTGGTTTGCTGGACCTGGGTTCCATGCGCATCCCGCTGCCGAAGGGCTCGCAGGTCCAGGTGGAGATGGGCCAAGACGGCCCGCGCATGCTCCACATCCTTACGCCGCACGGCCGCATGACCCCCGTAGCCTTTGCCGCGCCGCGCACGCCAGGGCAATGGGCGGAATCTGCGGAGGATATCGTCCAAGGCTTGGAAGCCGATGGTTTTGCCGCGCACCCAGAGGACGGGCCTTGGGGATCTGAAATTGTTGGATCCAGCGACAAAGGCGGGATCCGCATTATCGGCGTGGAGGGGCCGCGGTGGATGTACCGATTGACCCTGGCCGCCCCGGCGGGCAAGGAAGAAGAGCTCGCAAAGCTGGGGCGTGAAGTCGTCGCCCGTACCTTCATCTACCGTGGTGAGGAGCCTATCCTGGCCGGAAGTTCGCTTCCTGTTATGCTGCCGCAGCAACTGGCTGAGCAAGTTCAGCAGGCCCTGAAGGAGCGCCAGCAGCAGGCTGCCGATGCCGACAACACTGCAACACCGGAGGCCGCATCAGCTACCGAAGGCGTCGAGAACGCCGCGGAGGCCCAAGCCCGCGAACAGCTGCGGGAGCTCGAAGACAACGAGAAGAACTAAAACTTTAAACGTTGTTTTCTCTCCCCGGCACTAGCGAAAAGGATTCTTAAAACACGTGACCACCCCTACGCCTGAAGAGCACGATTTCACTGAGCGCGGCGCCGCCCCTAGCCCCGCAGATACCGCGGGGCCGAGTACCGATACGTCACCGCAGGCAACGGCCGTGGTCCCGGATGCCGAGGTGGAACCATCGTTGCTCGAACAGATGGGAGGCCTGACTGGGCTCGTGTCCGCGACCCTACCGGTGCTGGTTCTCATCCCAGTCAACAACGTCTGGGGTCTGGGACCAGCGCTGGCTGCGGCGCTCGGCGTGGCATTGGCCATTAGCGTGTGGCGTTTGGCCCGCAAAGAGACCCTGCAGCCGGCTGTTTCCGGCCTGTTGGGCGTAGCTATCTGCGCCGCTATTGCCTGGTTTACAGGGGATGCCAAGGGCTATTTCCTTTATGGAATCTGGATGTCGCTCGTACTGTTCATCGTGGCGGTGGTCTCTATCATCGCGCGCTGGCCACTCGTGGGCGTGGTCTGGAAGGGCCTGAACGGCGATGACATGGGGTGGCGCACAGTACCGAAGGCACGGCGGGCCTATGCCTTAGCAACAGCGGGGTGGGCCGCAGTCTTCATCGCCCGGTTCATAGTGCAGCGCGCGCTGTACGACGCCGACGAGACCACAACCCTCGGCATCGTCCGCATCCTCATGGGCTGGCCGCTGACCGGTATCGTCACCATCTTGACTGTTTGGATGGTGCGTCGCGCCAACGCTGTTGTTGAGGAAGCGCAGGGCTCCGGAATTACACAAGGAGAAAACTCATGACTAAGACTGAGCGGAACGCTGAGAGCGCAGCCATCACCAAAGGCCAGTCTTTCGGTACCTCCATCGAGCGCATGGGGCACGGCGGTGTCGGAATCGGCGCAGCACCCGACGGGCGTGTGTGTTTTGTCCCCGGCGCTTTTCCCGGAGACCAGGTAGCAGTGACGGCTACCAAGGTGAAGAAATCTTTCGTGGAAGCCGAAATTGATGCTGTGCTCAAGGCAAGCCCTGACCGCGTTGAATCTGCCTGCCCGGCGGCACAGCGTGGTGCCGGGTGCTGCGACTTCGCTGAGCTAGACCTAGCGGCGGAGCCGGGAATCAAGGTCGCAGTCTTGCGGGATCAGCTGCGCCGGGTAGGACGCCTTGAGAGTATTCCAGAAATTGAGCCTATTGATGTGGCGCCCCAGCGAGGGTGGCGCACGCGGGTCCGGTTGGGCGTCGACCAGCAAGGCCGTGCTGGTGTGCGCAAGCGCGGATCCACAGAACTGGTTACGGACGTGGCGTGCAGCCAGCTAGTACCGGGCCTTGTCAGCGGTCTGGTCGGTCCTGGAGCCCGCACATTTAGCCCTGGCGCGGAGGTCATTGCGGTCATGGACAGCGACGGTAACCGCCACGTCGTGGAAACCCGGAAGGCGCCGCGCGGCCGGAGGATCGAGACTATTCGGGAGACCATCGAGGCGCCGACGCAAGACGTAGTTCAACGCGCTGATGGCCACGAGTTTCACTTCCCACCCACCGCCTTTTGGCAAGCACACATCGGCGCACCTGATGTCTACACACGGCTTGCGCGTCAGTGGCTCGCGGCTGAAGGCGAGGCCGAAGAACACGAAGCAACGAAGGGATCCGAGGTCACAGCAGTAGCGTGGGATCTCTACGGAGGAGTAGGGCTATTCGTTCCCGCGCTGGCTGAAGTCACTGCACCTGAGGGTGGGCACGCCACGGTGTATTCCGTCGATTACTCGCCGGCGGCTGCGGCAGCGCAGCCGGGCCTTTCAGGAATTGATGTGCACTTCCGGACAGCTAAGGTGGAGCAGGCCGCAAGCCAGCTGCCGCGGCCAACAACGGTCATTTTGGATCCTCCGCGTACCGGTGCGGGTGTTGAGGTGGTGGACGCCATTGCCGCTGCGGCGCCGCAGCGCGTCCTCCACATTGGCTGTGACCCCGCTACGTTTGCGCGTGATATCGCTGCATGGTCCGAGCGCGGCTACCGCATGGAGCGCCTAGCTATGGTGAATGCCTTTCCGGGAACACACCATTTTGAGACCTTGGCACTGCTGGTTTCTGCGGCATAAGGCAGGATGCATCCGCGGCGGAAGATCCCGGGGTAATGATTGACGTGTCACGCGTATAAGCGGGTACGGTGGTAGAGAAGAAAACGATCGATGAAGGGGTTTAAGGCAAGCTCTATGGGCATTCTGGATTCCATTCAATCACCAGGCGATCTCAAAGCCCTGAGCAAGACGCAACTGGTTGAGCTCGCGGCGGATATCCGCCAGCGCTTGATTGAGAAGGTGTCCGCCACGGGCGGTCACCTCGGGCCCAACCTGGGCGTTGTGGAGCTCACGGTGGCGATCCACCGCGTCTTCGACTCCCCGCGGGACCCCGTCGTCTTCGATACCTCGCACCAGTCTTATGTGCACAAGATGCTCACCGGCCGTGCCAACCAGTTTGATTCCTTGCGCCAGAAGGGCGGCTTATCCGGGTACACGGACCGTGGGGAATCGGAACATGACTGGACCGAATCCTCGCACGCTTCTGCAGCGCTATCCACGGTGGACGGCCTTTCCAAGGCTTTCAAGATTCGCGGTGAATCGCACCGCAATGCCGTGGCAGTCGTCGGTGATGGTGCCCTCACCGGTGGCATGTGCTGGGAGGCATTGAACAACATCTCTGCGGATAAAGACCGCAACGTCGTCATCGTCGTTAACGACAATGGCCGCTCCTATTCGCCGACCATTGGCGGCCTTTCGGAGAACCTCGGGCGTATTCGTGCACAGCATGGTTATGACGAGTTCATGGAGTTGGGCAAGAAACGCCTGAAGTCGATGGGTTGGGTAGGCGAGCGTACCTTTGATGCTCTGCACGCGGTCAAGGAGGGCGTAAAGTCCACCGTTCTGCCTACCGAGATGTTCCCAGAGTTGGGAATCAAATACATTGGCCCCATTAATGGCCACGATATCGACGCGGTGGTCCGGGCACTGAGTTATGCCCGGGACTATGACGGTCCCATCATCGTGCACACCGTCACGGAGAAGGGGCATGGCTTTGCCCCGGCGGTCAATGAGCCGAAGGACCAGATGCACTCCACCGGAGCTATCGACCCGGTCACCGGTGTCTCCAAGGGGCAAACGCAGCCGGGATGGACTGCGGCCTTTTCCGAGGAACTCATCAAGGCCGGTCATGCGCGCGAGGATATCGTGGCTATTACCGCTGCTATGGCGGGGCCGACGGGTCTTGCGCCCTTCCAGGAGGAATTCCCGGAGCGATTCTTCGACGTTGGCATCGCCGAACAGCATGCCATGGCCTCCGCCTCCGGTCTGGCGCTGGCCGGAATGCATCCGGTAGTGGCGGTGTACTCCACCTTCCTTAACCGTGCAGTGGACCAAGTCGTCATGGACATCGCGCTGCTCAAGCTGCCCGTCACCATCGTGCTCGACCGCGCCGGTGTCACGGGCTCTGATGGCCCTTCGCACAACGGAGTGTGGGACATGGCGTTGATGAGCATCGTCCCGGGGATGCGCATTGCCGCGCCGCGCGATGGCGCACGCCTGCGTGAGCTCTTTAATGAGGCCATCTCTATTGAGGATGGCCCCACGGTGGTGCGCTTCCCCAAGGGCAACCTCCTTGATGACCGCGACGAACTCAAGCGCCTCGATGACGGGGTAGATATCCTGAGCTATTCCGATGCTGCTGCGGCGGAAGCCACTGATGTACTGATCGTCGCTATCGGTGCCATGAGTGCGCGTTCCCTGGGAGCAGCTGAGCTGCTCGAAGCCCAAGGCTTCAACGTCACCGTCGTGGATCCGCGCTGGCCGGTGCCGGTCCCGCAATCCATCGTTGCACTCGCTGCTGATCATGATCTTGTGGTCACGGTAGAGGATGGCCTCTTGCGGGGCGGCGTGGGTTCCATGGTGGCGGAAGCACTCGACGCCGCGGATGTGGATACCCCAGTCCACCGCCTTGGTGTTCCTGGGTGCTTCCCCAAGCATGCCAGCCGCGGAGAAATCCTTGAGGAATTCGGGTTGACCCCGGAGGGAATCACGGACTCCGTGAATGAGTGGGTAGCTGCTCGGAGCTAGAGGCGCGGTGGCATAGAGCGTATTCGCGCTAGACCGCGACGCAGGAGCGGCGCGGATAGCTCTACCTGCCATTCGCGCGCACCTTGGGAACGCAGGAAATCGGGGATATCGGCGTCTGCTGCGATTTCGCCCGCCACACCGCCTTCAGGTCCGCAGGCCGCCCAGACTACAGCGCGGACCAAGCTGGGTTTGAGGATCAGCTCGTAGCTCATGCCCAGCTCTTCACCGAGAGCCTCGAAATCACTACGGATCTCGGTATAGAGCTGCCACAGCTCGGGGAAATCTCGGTTAAAAGCTGATTTGGAAGGAACCGGGCGTGGGCTGCGCAACGCCTTCGGCCACTGCTGGCGCGGGCTAGCAAGGGCGGTCTCGATGGCATCGAACCAGCGCAAGGTGGCGCCGCCGCGGCGGCGGGGGAAGCCTTTAACTTGATTGATTTCGTGCGGCGACCGGGGCACGCGGCGCGCGATGTCGACGAGCACACGGTGCGGCAGTACTCGGTTAGGGGCGATGTCTTGGGAGCGGGCGATGGATTCGCGTCGCTGCCACAGTTCACGGGCTACCACGAGTTGCTCTCGGGAGCGCAGAGAGGAGACACCCTTGAGGGCCCGCCACGACCTAGGTTCAGGCCCAGTGATGCGGGCGTGGTCTTCGACAATCCTCTCAAACTCTTCATAAGCCCAGTCGAGCTTGTCCTGTTCCGCAAGAATATCTCGCAGTGTCACGGCGAGCTCGTTGAGAAGCTCCACGTCGAGCGCCGCATAATTGCGCCACTTCCGCGGGATGGGGGTTTCGGACCAGTCGGAATCGCCGTAGCCTTTTTCCAGTTCAACGTCGAAAAGCTCCAGCACCATTGCGGCCAAGTTAGGGTGTGCGAAACCGGCGAAGCGGGCAGCTAACTCGGTATCGAACAGCATGCCCGGGTATAGGCCCATCCACGCTAGGCTCGGGAGATCGGAAGGGGCGGCATGGACCACCCACTTTTGCCCATTGAGCACCGGTGCGAGTGCTGCGCGGAGCTCATCGCGGTGGTGCTCCGGGGCGAACAAGAACGTGCCTGCACCCTCCCGGCGGATTTGCACGAGGAAGGCGCGGTCATCAAAACGGTAGGACGAGGCGCGTTCGGTGTCGATGGCAAACGGCCCGGTGCCCGCAGCTAAGCGGGCGGCACCGGCCTGAAACTCACGGGGAGAAAGGAGGACTTTCGGCGTCCCATCAACCGGTACCTGGCGCAATTCGCTCATCTTAGCGTCCGAGTTCGGCTACGCCCTCTGGCGGCAAACCAGCGACGAGAGAGAGGACTTGCGCAAAAGCTTCGACGTGTGGGGCGAGATCCAGGCCGGAGGCAGTCCACGAGGCGCGCATTTCTAATTGGTAGGCGCGCGGTGGTCCGCCAATTTCGCCGAAACGAACGGAAGCGGTCGAGGTGACGGTGCCTCCCAAATTCGTATGAGTAGCTTCGCGCACGTCGAGGGATTCAGTGAGCCATTCCCAGGCGACGTCGGGAAGCAGCGGGTCCCCGGCGACGGCATCGTCCAAGTCTGCCTGGATGTAGGCCACCAGGCGCATCGCACCTTCCCAGGCTTCCTCAGCGCCTGGGTCGTGCAACAGGATGAGGCGGCCGAAGGCATCGCCTTCAGAGTCAGTAGGGATAAGGTCCCCGTGTTCTGTGCGCTCAACCTCGAGGCCAATGGCGTGGCTGAATGGAGCCAGGCGTTGCGGTGGGCGGATGGTGCCCAAGGTGATTTCGGGGCGCAGCTGTGCGGTATGGAGGGACTCGACGGCCTCCGTGAAGGCGGTCGGAGTGCTCGGCTCCGCAGGGCGCGATTCGGCGGAAGAGGCGGCGGCGCGATCGTGCAGGTTGGTCGGTGCCCCTGCGAGGTTGCGCGAAGAAACGTCGGAATTGCTCACGGGGATCAAGGTATAAGCTCCGCCCGTGTGGCGGTGGAAGGCGCGCCGAAAAGCTAGTGGCGCGCGGAGGCGCCTCCAACTTATGATGGATAAGAAACTCTGTCGGTTGAAAGAAGGAGAAAGGCATGTCGAAGGTCAACTTCGCCGAGCTCAACAAGGTCCAGCGCTACTCGCAGCACGCGGTATTTCAGGTGATCCCGGGTGCGTTGGGCACGGAGCGCGAGGAGATCGTTGCGCAGGCGCAGAAGTTCTTCTCTGAGCTCGAGGAAGCAGGCGTGGTTACCGTTCGCGGTATCTATGACCTGTCCGGAATGCGCGAGAGCGCTGATTACATGATTTGGTGGCACGCGGAAGAATTCGCCGACATCCAGAAGGCTTTCGCGGATTTCCGCCGCGAGACCGTCCTGGGCCAGGTTTCTGAGGTGACGTGGGTAGGAAATGCTTTGCACCGCCCGGCGGAGTTCAACAAATCTCACCTGCCGTCCTTCATCATGGGCGAAGAACCTGGCGAGTGGATTTCTGTCTATCCCTTCGTGCGTTCCTACGACTGGTACACCATGGATGAAGAAAAGCGCCGCCGCATCCTCATGGAGCATGGCATGCAGGGCCGTGATTACCCGGATGTGCGCGCAAACACCGTGCCGGCCTTCGCGCTGGGTGACTATGAGTGGATCCTGGCCTTTGAGGCCCCAGAGCTGCACCGCATCGTGGACCTGATGTACCTGATGCGCTACACCGAGGCTCGCCACCACGTGCGTGAGGAAATTCCCTTCCACACCGGACGCCGCGTGAAGGACGTCGCTGAGCTCATCGCTATCCTGCCTTAAGAGCTGCGATAATTCGGGGTAGCGGCAGCGAAAGGCACCGGAAGTCGGTTGAGGGTTTAGTCCTCGACCGGCTTTTCTTCTAGGTCGAGGCAGATGGAATTAATGCAGTAGCGCAGGTCCGTCGGCGTATCGTAGCCTTCGCCTTCGAAGACGTGTCCAAGGTGGGATTCGCAGTTGGCGCACAGCACCTCGATGCGGCGCATGCCCAGTGAATTGTCTTCACGCTCAATGATGGCGTCGCCGGCCAAAGGGGAGAAGAAGGACGGCCAACCGCAGTGCGACTCGAACTTTTCCGTGGAGCGGAAGAGCTCGGCACCGCAGGCCCGGCAGGAGTACACACCCTCGGCGGTGGTGTTGGTGTATTCACCGACGTGCGGTGCCTCGGTGCCAGCCTCGCGCAGGACGTGGTATTCCTCCGGACTTAGGCGCTTGCGCCATTCAGCATCAGCAATGAGCTTGAAATCAGTCATGCAGGGATTTTATCGCTCGCTTGATGCTTGGGGCTAGTGCCTCGCTCCGCAGCCCACCAGCCGGCCACCGAGGCGGCGGTGACCACAATGAGCAGTCCCCACCCAAGGGTAGCGATAAAGACGCTCATCCAGTGCGCGGCGGTGGGCATGCTGGACGACGTCCACTCGAGCGGTGCCAAGAATAAAAATGCGGCCAACCATGCTCCCCACGTGTGGAAGACCGAGCGCGCAAGTACCACCGTAAACAGCATGGGGATAAGCCACATGGAGTAATACTGCTGACCCAGGGAGGAAAGGAAGAAGATGCCGACCATGATGGCACCACTGGTGCTCAGCGCCCAGAAGGTGGGCTCACTGTCGTGCCAGCGCAGCAGACCGAGGATCGCCACTGCCGCTAGAGCTGCGAAGAGCAACCAGATGGGGTAGTAGATGATGCCAGGAAGATCGAAGTAGGCGCGCACGCCCGGCCACGAGGCGTTGGCATAATCGCGTGTGGTGGACAGGTAAGGCACAAGGTTGGCGCGGAAGCCCTCCACGCCGGGGACGAACGGCCAGGCTGCAAGGTTGACTACCAAAGGTACGGCTACGCCCAAGCCTACAGTGAGCCAGCGCTTGCGGACGAGGGCGAGGAAGAGCAGCGGGGCAAATTGTGGTTTGACCAGAATTGCCAGTCCGATGCACAAGCCAGCGGCCCAGCCGTGTTTATCCAACAAGGCTAAGAACGCCACCATCGCGAGCAGCAATAAACCGTTGATGTTGGTAAAGACCAACGTGTTGATGACTGATTCGGTAGCGAAGGCTGCGGCGATGCTGACCGGCCACAGCGGGCCCCGCAGGCTGTGGCCTACAAAGCGGGTCAACACGGCTAGTGCAGCGATGATGGCGGCGGCGTTGGCCAGAATGAAGGCGATGCGCGCGTGTTCCTCGGACACGATCCCCAAGGGGGACAGGAGGACCGTGGCGCCTGGGTTATACAGGTAGAGCGGTTCGACGAAGGAATAGTTCTGTTCATAGACCGGGGTGCCCACCCACAGGTTCCGGATCGCGCGGTAGACGGTGCCGAAATCATCAGTCACCGTGCCGTTGAAGGCGAACACGAACACGCGATGGAAAACCAAGACGATGGCGGCGGGCCACGCGGCGGCCGTCCACAGTCGCGCGGAATCAGCGGATGTGGAATCTGAGGGTGAGGGAGCCGGAGAAGTCACGGCAGCACAGTTTACGGGGTCTGAGTGCGCCGGTAGCGCAGAAACACCGTGTTGTCGACGGCGGTGACGTTCTCTAGCTCGAGCTTGAGTGCGGGGGAGGTGGCCTCGCCGTCAACGACTGGCTTTTCGACGGAAGGGGAAAGGTGCGGATCAAGCGTCAAATACAGCTTGTCTACGAGGCCTTCTGCGATAAAAGCGGAGTAGACGGATGGCCCACCTTCACAACTGATGCGGCGCGCGCCCTGGGCGCGGAGGGCAGCAATAGCCTCGCTCATGGTTCCGGTACCTGTGCTGACGACTTCGGCACCAGCGTCGGCTAAGCGCCGTGCCTCGAGTGAAGATGCGCGTTCTGCGGGGGTAAGCACGAGGGGGCCAGCTGCAATGAAGTCCTCGAAGCCGGAAAAATCAAGGGAGTGGCTGAGCACGGCGAGCCGCGTGCTTGTCGACGGTCCGTACTCTTCCGACTTCACCGTGGCTGAGCCGATGACGGCAATGTCGGCCCACTCACGCAGTGCAGCGAAGAGCTGAGCGTCGGTGCCGTTGCCCATCGGTCCTGAGGTTCCATCGATGGTGGCGGAGCCGTGGAGAGTGCTCACCGCGATCAAGCGGATTCCTTCTCGGTCAGGCCCCATGAGGTGTTCGATCAGCGCGGTGTCACTCATGGCGCCCTACGGTACCTAAAATGTCGACGACGGCTTAGGGTGTGGGATTAGTCGGAGCGTATGTGATCAGGCGCGTTGGAACCGCCATGTGCCGAAGCGCAGCGCAGAGGCTCCCCAATGCAATAGCAAGAGCACCAATAAAGCAAGGGACAACCGGTGCCAGCCTTCATCCCAGGAGCCAAGGCACAAAGTGCCGACAGGGAATGTGGAGCCCCACCAGCCTGGGCCATAAGGGGCCCACGCAACTACCGCTTGGTAAAAGCAATACATTGCGAATACTACGCAGGGCGCACCAATGATGAACATGATGATGCCGTAGAGGTGGGCGTCAAAAAGCAGTGTCGAGGCCGCCGTTGACTGTCCAACCACGCCGAGTGGGATCCATGCCGTACCCGCAGCCGCCTCGCGCGGCCTATCTTGACAGCGTACTAAAGACCAATAGCAATAAGCGAACAGCGGAATTGCGGTGATGAACGTGAGGAAGAAGCAAAGCTCACCGGCATAGTGGTAGAACTGCCCGTGATTGATAGCCAATTGACCCGCGGAGGTCGCCGCCACCATGGGGGAGACCAGCGCCAGCCCCCAAGGAAACGCGGGCTTGTCGTAGTGGTCTTGCTGTTTGAACAACCCCCACAGCTGCCACAGGCAGACCACGACCGAAAGCGGTGCGCCAATCCACCAACTTGCCAACTGGAAGGCATCGGTTCCGGTCAGCGCGGTCCATGCCGAGCCGCACGCCAGCAGGCCCATCGTGTACATGCCCCACGCAGCCATATTCTGGTGTCGAGGCGGTTCATTTTTCGCGCCCACGGTAAAAATCACCAGCAGAACAGCTGCGATAAGAGCAAAAACAATTTGGCCTACGCGTAGACCATGCAAACCCGACAAAGTTGACGCAATTGAGGTTCCCATCAAGGAGCCTGCCCAGGCTGGGCCGTACTTTGGCAACTGCACATCTATCACCCTATGCCTGCACGTGTTGCTATTGAACCATTATGGAGTTATCGGGTAACTACGCGTGGGGGCAGGTCCAATATCGTGCAGACTTTATTAACCATGCCGTGTCCCCCAACGGGTTAAGCTATCGTGTCTGGCTTTCTTGGCCAGTTTCAGGAACAATGAGAAAACACCCCTGGGTGAACAGCTAAATGCGGATTCATTTTCCACATAGTATCCACGCGGAGGCTTGTGTTATACGCTGCACGTCTTTAACCTGCAACTTTAATGGTGGTCCTAGCTGGGATTGAACCAGCGACCTTTCCGGTGTGAACGGAACGCTCTCCCACTGAGCTATAGAACCTCGCTGCAGCACTTAAGGTACACCGCGCGTATGGAAACCCCTAATCGTCCAGCTCAACCGCGCTTTCATTTACTCTGCGTGGCTGCTCGCGGCTGTAAGGATGTAGTGGCTGCTCAAGGCTGTGCGAGAACGGATGGATCTTGGAGATCTCCCGTCAGTACTAGTGTGTTCCTAGTGCAAATCATGCGCAATCACTGTAACCGCAGTCTCAATCACACTAATGTAATCCATGTGCTGTTGGATGGTTGGGGATTAGTGCTGTGGGCTGCGGATTTGGAAACTAGGGCGGTGCACGATAAAGTTTCTTCTCGCACCACGGCATACCAGCCGGGAACGTGCAATGCGGATGTAGCGCAGTTGGTAGCGCATCACCTTGCCAAGGTGAGGGTCGCGAGTTCGAGTCTCGTCATCCGCTCCAGCACATGTAGTGTGTGAGGCGGTATCGCCACGGTGGAATGGCCGAGTGGTGAGGCAACGGTCTGCAAAACCGTGCACACGGGTTCGATTCCCGTTTCCACCTCAAGAGCTGGCACCCAATTCTGGGTGCAGTGAGCGCGTTTAGCTCAGCGGGAGAGCGCTTCCCTGACACGGAAGAGGTCACTGGTTCAATCCCAGTATCGCGCACAAGGACTTAGTCCTAGAAACCGGGCCTGGTTTCGAATGCGGATGTAGCGCAGTTGGTAGCGCAT